>JBDTFI010000503.1:0-9559 GCA_039938035.1 Acetobacteraceae bacterium
ACGCTGCCTACTTCCACAACGACGACATGGCGCTCGCCGCGTACAACGTGATGAAGGCGCACAACCGCACCTCGATCAAGATCGGCGGCTGCGATGCCATGCCACCGGCGCTGACGGCGGTGACCGATGGACGAATGACCGCGACGGTGCGCAATCCGTCATGTCGCATCCACGGCGGGGCGATCGTCGCCGGGGTCGCGGCGGTGGTCTCGGACGAGAAGACCGGCGCCGGTGGGAACGGGACCATCCCGAAGAACGTCATCGCCGACGGGCCGGTGGTGACCAAGGCAAACGCGCCGGGGATGATGTGGATGGAGGATCACTTTCTGATCTGATGCGCAGCGACCCCTCCCCCCGACCCCCTCCCGCAAGGGGAGGGGGAGTAGACGGCGCGCCGTTGCTCGAACTCTCGGCGATATCGAAATCCTTCGGCGGCGTGGCGGCCCTTCGCGACGTGGATTTCGCGCTCCAGACGGGCGAGATCCACGGCCTCGTGGGCGAGAACGGCGCCGGCAAGTCGACGCTGATGAAGATCGTCGCCGGGGTGCATCAGGAGTTCGAGGGCACGATGCGCCTCGACGGCGCGCCGATCCGGCTCGACTCGACCCGTGGCGCGCGGGCCGCCGGCATCGGCATGGTGCATCAGGAGCTGTCCTCGGTGCGCGAGCTGACGGTGGCGGAGAACGTCTATCTCGGCGTGCAGCCGCTCACCCGCCTCGGCACGATCGACTGGCGGGCGATGACCCAGGGTGCGCGCGCCCATCTCGCCGATCTCGGCATCACGATCGACCCGCGCGCCCCGATGGGTTCGCTGCCGCTCGGGTTGCAGCAGCTGGTTGAGCTGTCGCGCGTGCTGTTCTCGGGGGCGCGGATCATCATCCTCGACGAGCCGACTTCGGCGTTGTCACCGCCCGAGGTCGCGCGGCTGTTCGGGGTGCTGGAGCGGCTGCGCGCCGCGGGACGCAGCCTGATCTTCATCTCCCACTTCCTCGACGACGTGCTAGCGGTCTGCGATCGCGTCACGGTGTTCCGCAATGGCCGCAACGTAGCAACCGCGCGATGCGCGGAGGTGGACAAGGGCTGGATCATCGGCCGCATGATCGGCGCCGGACACGACGAGTTGGAGGAGAGCTACCTCGGCGAGCGCCATCTCGACAGTCGCGTCGATGCGCCGGTCATCATGGAGACGCACGGGCTCACGCTGCCCGGCGCGTATCGCGATGTCTCGCTTCAGGTGCGCGGGGGCGAGGTGCTCGGAATCTACGGCTTCATGGGCAGCGGGCAGTTGGAGCTTGCCCGCACCCTGTTCGGCAAGCTGCCGGCGCGCAGCGGACACATCACGGTGGACGGCCGCCGAGCGTCGCTGCGCTCCACCTCGGCCGCGCGGCGTGCCGGCGTCGCGCTGGTGCCGGAGAGCCGGCGCGCCATGTTGTTCGCACGCGAGCCGGTCTTCAAGAACATGACCATCAGCATCCTCGGGCGGATCGCGCGGCTGCTGCTGCGCCCGTCCGTCGAACGCGAGATCGCCGGGCGCCAGATCGCCGCGCTGCGTATCCGCCCGCCGTCTCCGGATCGCCCGCTCGGCACGCTGTCGGGGGGCAACCAGCAGAAGGTGGCACTGGGGCGCTGGCTCACGCATCTGCCGAAGGTCCTGGTGCTGAGCGAGCCGACGCGCGGGATGGACGTGGGAGCCAAGGACGACGTTGTGAAGATCGTGCGCGGGCTGCGCGAGCGCGGCATCGGGATCGTGGTCGTCTCCGCCGAGCCGGAGACCGTGCTGTCGCTCGCCGACCGCATCCTGGTGATGCGACGCGGCGTCATCGTACGCGAGTTCGCCAATGAGACGGTGAGCAAGGATCGCCTGCTGGCGGCGGCATGAGCTGGCTGCGCGGCCAGCTCCGCAACGTCGCTCCCGTGGTCACGCTGCTGTTCCTCGTCGTGTTTTTTTCCCTGGCCAGCCCGTCCTTCGCGTCGGTCGGGAATTTCTACAATATCCTGACCCAGATTTCGGTCACCGGAATCATCGCCGTCGGCCTGACCTTCGTGATCCTGTGCGCCGAGATCGACCTCGGCGTGGCGAGCATCGCCAACGCCACCGGGATCGTGCTGGCGTATTTCACCGCGCAGGAATCCAGCGTGAATATCGCCAATTTCCCGTTGCCGGGGGCGGCGGCGATCGTGCTTGCACTTGCGGCGTGCATCGCGCTCGGCGCGGTCAATGCGTTCGGCATGACCGTCATCGGCATCCCGTCCTTCATCATGACGCTCGCGATGTTGCAGATCGCCGCCGGAATCTGCGCATTGCTGGTGCGCGGGCAGATCGCCTACGCGGTGCCGCATCTGGTTGTGACCCTCGGCAGCAAGTCGCTGGGGCCGGTGCCGTGGATCGTGATCGTCGCCGCGCTGATCATGCTGATCGCGCATCTGGTGCTGACCTACACGCGCTTCGGCCGCTACGTGTACATGGTCGGCGGCAACCGCGAGGCGGCGGAGTATTCCGGCGTCAACGTGCGTAGGGTCCTGACCGCGGTGATGATCATTTCCGCGGTCTGCTCCGGCGTCGCCGGGATGCTGGGGGTCGCCTATTTCGGCAGCGCCCAGCAGAACGAGTTCGACACCTACCTGCTCGATTCGATCTCGGCGGTGGTCGTCGGCGGCACCAGCCTGTTCGGCGGCGAGGGCGGCATCGGCAGCACGATCATCGGGCTGTTCGTGCTGGGCGTGCTGAACAACGGGCTGGACCACGTCGACATTGACAGCTTCCTGAAAATCCTCAGTCGCGGCCTGATCCTGCTGGCCGCGCTGACGATCAATGTCTACGCCCAGCGGATGCGGAGCACGGCGACGACCTCCTGAACGCCTGCGTTCACCCCCGGTTAAGAGGTCTCGGTACAGGCTCCTCGCCGCATCCGATGCGAAACGAGGACCATGCGCGTTCTGCGGAACCTGTCCATAAACCTCAAGCTCGCGCTGTCCGCCGGCGTCGCCCTGCTGTTGCTGACCGCCCTCGGCCTGGGCTGCCTGGACAGCGTCGCCCGGCTATCGGCATTGCAATCGCGCACAAGCGCCGCGGCCAAGGTGGTTCAACGTCTGTCCGAGGCCGACCGCGCCGGAGTGGAGTTGCGCGTGATCAGCCGTGAGATCGCACAGGAACAGACCGGGCAGGGACTCAAGAGGCTGACGGATCGCGCCGATGTAGAGGCGGGTGTCGCCAGGGACGCCCTGCGCCAACTTGCCGGCGGATGGCAAGCGGGATCGGACGAGGCGCGACGACTCGCCGAAACGCTCCAGGCGGTCGATACATTCATTACGGTGATCGGCGAGGAAGCGGCGCTGAGGCGACATATCCTGCTAACCCGCGAGCACGATCTGCTCCGCCCGCGCGCGAACTTCGAGGCCGGGCTGAAGACATTCGACCAGGAACTGGCGGCCGGCGGCGTGTTGGCCGGCGGGGTGGACGCGGTCGTCAAGGGCGAGGCGGCGCCGGCCGAAGAGACGCCGGAGATGCTGGCCGCCGTTGCCAAGGCGCGCGATTTGTTCACTGCCTATCAGCTCGGCATGGCGCGCGTCCAGAACGCGGCGATGATGTATCTGGCAACCGCGAACTCCGGCGCCGCGAACGAGGTCTCCGACGGCGCCGCGGAGGCCACGAAGAACATGGCTGGTTTGCTGGCGCTGGGGTTGCCGTCGCAGACCCGGACGGATGCGCGCTTGGTGCAGACACTCGGCTTGGGGATCGCCCAGGCCGCCACCGAGGTGGTGGCCGGGGCGCAGCGCCTTGCGATCTTCGTCCGCACCGATGTCGAGCGCGCCAACACCGTGCTGTCCGATCGTCTCGGAGAGGCAGCGGTCCATGAATCCGAGCTGGCGGAGGACGCACGAACCGAGGCCGGCAAGGCAGGCGCTGTCGCGCAGCGGCGTGTGCTGCTGATCGGTGCTGGCATTGCCCTCGTCCTGCTGTTGTCGAGCTGGCTCACGTCGCGCGCGGTCGCTCGCCCGATCGCGGCGATGACGCGCGCGGTCCAGACCCTGGCCGAGGTCGACACCGAAGTGTCATTCGGCCATGTCGGGCGCCGCGACGAGGTGGGACGTATGGCGGCGGCGCTGGAGCGGCTGCGCGGCGTGGTGCGCGACGCCTTCGTGCGCAGCCAGATGATCGAGCAGATCCCGATCGGCGTGATGACCGCGTCGGCCGAGGGGGTGTTCCCGATCACCTATGTCAACCGCGCCGCGGTGGCGATGATGGAGCTGATCGCCCCGCACCTGCCGGCGCCCCCCGATCAGCTGCTCGGCCAGAGCGTGGCCCAGCTGGCCACCGAGCCGGATCGTCAGCGCGCGCTGCTATCCGAACCCGATCAGATGCCCCGGACGGCGCGCCTCGCGCTGGGCGGGGAGACGCTGGAGATGGTCGTTTCCGCCATCCGCGACCGCACCGGCGCCTATATCGGCCCGATGGTGACGTGGCGGCGCGCGACCGAGCAGGTCAACCTCGTGCACCGCTTCGAGGCCACCGTCGGGGCGATCGCCCAGGATGTCGGCGGCAAGGCCGCCGCGATGGCCGCCTCGGCCGAGCAAATGAGCGCCGGCGCGCACGAGGCGGGAGGGCGGGTCGCCGCCGTCGCGCGTGCCTCGGAGCAGGCGGCGGCGAGCGTCGCCGCCGGAGCCGCCGGGGCCGAGGAGCTGGCCGCCTCGATCTCGGAGATCGGGCGGCAGGTGTCGGAATCGGCGCGAATCGCCAGCCGGGCCGTGGAGGAGGCGGAAGCAACGGATCGCTGCGTCGGCGGCCTCAGCGAGGCGGCGCAGCGGATCGACGACGTCGTGCGCCTGATCAGCGACATCGCCGGGCGGACCAACCTCCTCGCGCTCAACGCGACGATCGAGGCGGCGCGCGCCGGCGAAGCCGGCAAAGGCTTCGCCGTGGTGGCAAGCGAGGTGAAAAACCTCGCCGCGCAGACCGCGCGCGCGACCGGGGAGATCGGCGCCCAGATTTCGGCGATGCAGGGCGCCACGGGCCAGGCGGTGGACGCCCTGCGCTCCATCGGCGCGACGATCGGGCGCATGAGCGAAATCGCCACCGCGATCGCCGGGGCGGTGGATCAGCAGAGCGCGGCGACGCAGGAGATCGCGCAGGCGGTGCAGCACGCCGCCGCCGGCACGTCGGAGGTCACGGGAACCATCGCGCTGGTCAGCGAGGACGTGGCGCGCACCGGCGCCGAGGCGGAGACGGTGCAGGCGACGGCGCGCGAACTGGCGCGCCAGTCCGACGCGCTGAAGGCCGAGTCCGACGCGTTCCTGGAGGCGGTGCAGAAGGCGGCGTAGCGGAGGCTTGACCGCGATTGTCTGGCGCGCCACTGATTGGCCCGCATTCGACGCCAGGGAGCCTCCGATGATGTCGTCTCGCCCTCTCTTCGGCCTGCTCCTCGCGGCTTCTGTGCCCTCAGCGTGCCGGCAATTGCCCAATCGACGCATGTGCGCGGCGCCGTAGACTCGATCAGCGGCGACAATTTGGTCGTGAAGACGACCGCTGGGCAGGACGTGACGGTGGCGCTGGCGCCCGATTGGAAGGCGATCGGCGTCGTTCCATCGGAGCTTTCCGCGATCAAGCAGGGCACGTTCGTCGGGATCGCGACGACGGGGCCGGACGACAAGCTCGTGGCTCGCGAAGTCCTCGTCTTCCCACCCGAATTGAAGGGCTCCGGCGAGGGACATTATCCCTGGGACCTGGGGTCCCAGAGCACGATGACCAACGCCACGGTGGAGGGCGACGTGACGCAGGCCGGCGACCGTGAACTGACGCTGTCCTACAAGGGCGGGCAGAGCAAGGTGATGGTGCCACCCGACGTTCCGGTGGTGACGTTCGGACCGGGCGACCGTTCAATGGTCAAGGCGGGCGCGAAGGTGTTCATCACCGCGAAGGCCGACGGTGGCACGCTGTCGGCGGGCCGCGTGCTGGTCGGCAAGGACGGACTGACCCCACCGATGTGACCCGCCGCGCCAGCGTCCGGGGGTGATCACCCCCAGACGTTTGGCGCCCTCTCCGGGCGCTGCTATACCGCGCGCGCCGCGTCCGGAAGGGATCGCCAATGGCTCGCCGCCGCCAGCTCTATGAAGGGAAGGCCAAGATCCTGTTCGAGGGACCGGAGCCAGGCACGCTTGTGCAGTACTTCAAGGATGATGCAA
Source organism: Acetobacteraceae bacterium (assembly GCA_039938035.1). Lineage (GTDB taxonomy): Bacteria > Pseudomonadota > Alphaproteobacteria > Acetobacterales > Acetobacteraceae > DATFDN01. The sequence goes on from JBDTFI010000503.1 coordinate 6,181, forward strand.
CCGCATTTAACGCGCAAAAGAAGGGAACCATCACCGGAAAAGGCGTCCTGAACAACCGGATCAGCGAATACCTGATGCTGCGCCTCGCCGAGATCGGCATCCCGACCCATTTCGTCCGCCGTCTGAACATGCGCGAGCAGCTGATCCGCGAGGTGGAGATCATCCCCCTCGAGGTCGTCGTCCGCAACGTCGCCGCCGGCAGCCTGAGCACGCGCCTCGGTATCCCCGAGGGCACCCGCCTGCCCCGTTCCATTATCGAATATAATTACAAGAACGACGCGCTCGGCGACCCGCTGGTGTCGGAGGAGCACGCCACCTGCTTCGGCTGGGCCACCACCCAGGACCTCGACGACATCGTGGCGCTGACCTTGCGAGTGAACGACTTCCTCACCGGCCTCTTTCTCGGCGTCGGCATCATGCTGGTCGATTTCAAGCTGGAGTTCGGCCGGCTGTGGGAAAACGAGGAGATGCGGATCGTGCTGGCCGACGAGATCAGCCCCGACAATTGCCGCCTCTGGGACAGCAAGACCAACGAGAAGATGGACAAGGACCGCTTCCGGCGCGACATGGGCAAGGTCGAAGAGGCCTATCAGGAGGTCGCCAAGCGCCTCGGCATCCTGCCCGAGGCCGGCACCCGCGACATGAAGGGCCCGGAGACGATGCAGTGACGAAAGCGACCGTCACCGTCATGTTCAAGACCGGCGTGCTGGACCCGCAAGGCAAGGCCATCGGCCACGCCCTGACCGCCCTCGGCTTCGCCGGCGTCACCGACGTCCGCGCCGGCAAGGTGATCGAACTCGACCTCGCCGAGACCGACCCCGCCAAGGCCCGCGCGGCGGCCGAGGAGATGGCGCGCCGGCTGCTCGCGAACCCGGTGATCGAAAGCTTCGATGTCACGGTGGTGGGGGCGTGAAGGCCGCCATCGTCACCTTCCCCGGCATCAACCGCGAACGCGACATGGCGATCGCCCTCGAACGCTCCTCAGGCCACGCGCCGCGCATGATCTGGCACACCGAAACCGATCTGTCCGGCCTCGACCTCGTGGTGCTCCCGGGCGGGTTCAGCTACGGCGACTATCTCCGGGCCGGGGCGATGGCGGCGCTTTCGCCGGTCATGGGCGCCGTTCGCGACTTCGCCGCGCGCGGCGGCTACGTACTCGGCGTGTGCAACGGCTTCCAGATCCTGACCGAGGCCGGTTTGCTGCCGGGCGCGCTGCTGCGCAACGCCACGCTGCGCTTCATCGCCGCCGATTGCCATTTGCGGGTGGAACGTGCCGACACCGCCTTCGCCGCCCGCTACCAGCGCGGCCAGGTATTCCGCGCCCCGATGGCGCACGGCGACGGCAACTACGTCGCCGATGAGGCGACGCTCGACCGGCTGGAAGCCGAGAATCTGGTGGGCTTCCGCTACGTGACCCGGGCGGGCGAGGCAACGCCGGAGGCGAACCGCAACGGCAGCGCCCGCGCGATCGCCGGCATCTACAGCCCGAACCTGCGAATCCTCGGCCTCATGCCGCATCCGGAGGATCTGGTGGATCCGCTGATGGGCGGCGCCGACGGGAAGCCCCTGTTCGACGCCCTCGCGGTGATGGGGTGATCGCTCTACGGCGCCATCAAAAGTACCGTCATGCCCGGGCTTGACCCGGGCATCCAACGGGCGTTCGTACCGCATCGGAAAATCCGCTGGATAGCCGGATCAAGTCCGGCCATGACGGTGTTGGTGGTGGCATCCCTGAGGGATAAGCGAATGAACCATGCCGCCTGAAGTCAACCAATCCCTCGCCGCCGCCTTCGGCCTCGGTCCCGACGAGTACGCGAAAATCATCGAGATCCTCGGCCGCGCCCCGTCGCTCACCGAACTCGGCGTCTTCAGCGTCATGTGGAGCGAGCACTGCTCTTACAAATCCTCTCGCGTCTGGCTGCGCCAACTGCCGACCAAGGCGCCCTGGGTCATCCACGGCCCCGGCGAGAACGCCGGCGTCGTCGAGATCGGGCACGGACTCGCCGCCGTCTTCAAGATGGAGAGCCACAACCACCCGAGCTTCATCGAACCCTACCAGGGTGCCGCGACCGGCGTCGGCGGCATCATGCGCGACGTGTTCACCATGGGCGCGCGCCCGATCGCCAACCTCAACGCGCTCCGCTTCGGCGACCCCAAGCACCCCGCCACGCGCCGCATCGTCGACGGCGTGGTGCGCGGCATCGGCGGGTACGGCAACTGCGTCGGCGTGCCCACCGTCGGCGGCGAGGTGAATTTCCACTCCGCATACAACGGCAACCCGCTGGTCAACGTCATGACCGTCGGCATCGCCCCGGCCGATCGCATCTTCCTCTCCGCCGCCGCCGGGATCGGCAACCCGGTCGTCTATGTCGGCTCGAAGACCGGGCGCGACGGCATCCACGGCGCCACCATGGCCTCTTCCCAGTTCGGCGCCGATGCCGCCGAGAAGCGCCCGACGGTACAGGTCGGCGATCCGTTCACCGAAAAGAAGCTGATCGAGGCGTGCCTGGAACTGATGGCGACCGACGCCATCGTCGCCATCCAGGACATGGGCGCCGCCGGCCTCACCTCGTCCTCGGTCGAGATGGCCGGCAAGGGCGACGTCGGCATCGACCTTGATCTCGACGCCGTCCCGCAACGCGAAACCGGGATGACCGCGTACGAGATGATGCTGTCGGAAAGCCAGGAGCGGATGCTCATGGTGCTACGTCCCGACCGCGAGGACGTCGCCCGTGCGGTCTTCGAGAAATGGGAACTCGATTTCGCCGTCATCGGCCACCTGACCGACACCGGCCGCATCGTCGTCCGCCATCACGGCGCCGTCGAAGCCGACATCCCGCTCGGTCCGCTGTCCGACGCGGCGCCGTTGCTGCACCGTCCGACCGTCGAGACGCCGAAGCTCCCGCAACTCGCCTCCGCCCGCGTCGAGGACCGCCTTGGCCTCGCGCGCGGCCTCGAACGCCTGATCGCGTGTCCCGACCTGTGCTCGCGAGCCTGGATCTGGGACCAATACGACGCCCAGGTCGGCGGCCTGACCATCAAGCGCCCCGGCCAGGCCGACGCCGCCGTGGTCAAGGTCGATGGCGCGCCGATCGCGCTGGCGCTCACTACCGATTCCACACCGCGCTACTGCGCCGCCGACCCCGAGGCGGGTGGCCGGCAAGCGGTCGCCGAGGCGTGGCGCAACCTCACCGCGGCCGGCGCCCGCCCGCTCGCGATCACCGACAACCTGAACTTCGGCAACCCGGAAAAGCCCGAGATCATGGGCCAGCTCGCCGCCGCCATCCGCGGCATCGCCGCCGCCTGCGAGGCGCTGAACTTTCCAGTCGTGAGCGGCAACGTCAGCTTCTACAACGAGACCAATGGAAGGGCGATCCTG
>JBDTFI010000504.1:0-3447 GCA_039938035.1 Acetobacteraceae bacterium
AAATCCGCGAGTGCTACGGCATGACCGAAGCGTCCAGCGTGACGACCTACAACGATACCGGCCTTGTCGGCTCGGTCGGCCAACCGCTGCCCTGGTTTACCGTCTCGGTGCGCGACGAGCCCGAGGAGCACGTGGCGCCAGGCGCACGCGGGGAAATCGTGGTTCGCACCACGCTGGCGGGTGCGCTGACGAACGGGTATTTCCGCAATCCCGAGGCGAGCGCGCGCGCGTTGCGCGGCGGGGCGCTGCACACGGGCGACCTCGGCAGCCTCGACGCCGCCGGCAATCTGTACTTTCTCGGCCGCACGACCGAGAGCGTGCGATGCAAGGGTGAGAACGTGTCGGCCTGGGAGGTCGAGCATGTCGCCGCCGCGCATCCGGCGGTCGAGGAATGCGCCATGATCGGGGTTGCCGCCGACATCGGCGAGCAGGACATCAAACTGTTCGTCAGACCAAGACCCGACCATGTCATCGAGCCGGGCTGCCTTAGCCGGTGGCTGAGCGAGCGTCTCGCGCCCTTCCAGAACCCGCGCTATATTTCGGTGGTGGAGGCGTTCGAGCGGACGCCGAGTTTGCGGATCATGAAGCACCGGCTGTCGCGCGATCTGGCCGATTGCTTCGACCGGCTTCGGCCGCCATCCCATAGTGAAGCGGAGGTTTCATGACCAAGGCCGGCGCGACGCAATCGAACTTCGCGGCAACCCAGCAGGCCCGCGTCGACATCGCGGCGGCTTTCCGGATGGCGGCGCGGCTGGGGATGCATGAAGGCGTGTGCAATCACTTCACCGTCATGCTCGCCGACATGGGGGAGAGGCCGCTTTTCCTGATCAACCCGAAAGGGATGCATTTCGAGCGCATCACGGCGAGCAGCCTGCTCGTCATCGACGAGCACGGCAGGACGGTCGAAGGCAGCGGCCGTCCACCGACCACGGGATATGCCATCCATACCCGCATCCACCTCAACCATCCGTCCGCCAAGGTGGTGCTGCATCTGCATGCGCCCTACTCGACCGCGATCACCGCCATTCGCGGCGGACGCCTGGAGATGATCCACCAGAACGCCACGCGCTTCTATGACGAGATCGCCTACGACGACCACTTCAATGGAATCGCCGACGCCACCCAGGAAGGCGAGCGGATGGCGGAAGCGATGAACGGCAAGCGCGTCCTGTTTCTGGCCAATCACGGCGTCGTGGTGGTCGGCGAGACGGTCGCGCGGGCCTTCGACGATTTCTACTACCTTGAGCGCGCGTGCCAGGTGCAGATCCTCGCCATGCAGACTGGGCGGGAGCTGAACTTGATGCCCGACGCGGTGGCAAGGAGCACGCACGAGCAGTTCGCCAGATTCACCATCAACGCGGATCTGCACCTCGAGGAGATCAAGCGGATCCTTGACGCGCAGGAGCCCGACTATGCGTCGTGACCGCCCTCAGCCGACGCCTCACGCCTTCCGTATCGACCCATAGCGGAAATAGTCCGGCGTGGGGCCGAGGAGCAGGCCGGAGACGCCTTTGGGCATGGCCACGATCTCGTTCTGCTGGAGCAGGAACACGAACGGCCCGCGCTCCCAGAACTCACGCTGCATCTGCCCATACAAGGCCATGCGCTTGGCGGGATCGAGGATCTTGGTCGCCTCGTCGGCCTGCTCGGTGAGCTGCTGGTCCACGAAATGGCTGCGCCAGGCCAGGACCTTCAGCTTGCTCTTGTCGGAATCGTCGGGATTGGCACACCAAGCCTGCGTGTTGCTGTTCGGATCGATGTAGTCGGTGAACCAGGGCGTCAGCGCCATCTGATGCTGGCGCGCGCGCATCTTGGTGTAGACCTGCTTCTGTTCGCCGGGCAGCAACTGCACCTTGATGCCGACCGCCGCGAGATCGGCCTGGACCGCCTGCGCGATCTCGGTGAATGGGCTGTTGGCGATGAAGTCCATGGTGACCGAGAAGCCGTCCGGCACGCCGGCCGATGCCAGCAACTGCTTCGCCTTCGCCACGTCCTTGTGAAACGGCGTCTCGTCAAGCGCGCCCGGGATGCCCATCGGCAAAAAGGATTGCGACACCTGCCACGTCCGCGGCGTGATGTTGGTGGCGATCGCCTCGTAGTCGATCGACCACTTGATCGCCTGCGCCACCTGGACCTTGCGGAGATCGGTATTCGCCTGATTGAGGGCGATATACATCGACGTGCCCTGCGGGGAGCTTTGCAGGGTGAAGTCCGGGTTGCCGGCCATCGTCTTCAGCTGGTCGGCGCCAAGGTTCCAGGCCACGTCGATATCGCCCTTGCGGAGCAGCAGCAGCTGAGTCGCCGGTTCCTTCACATGGCGGATCAGCACCCGCTTCGGACCGGTTTTCAGCCCGGACTTGGGGTTTGCGTCGAGCACGACATGATCGCTCGCCGCCCAGGCGGTCAGGCGGAACGGGCCGGCCCCGGCGCTGTTCGCCCGAAGCCAGCCGTTGCCGAGGTCGCCGTTCGCCTGATGCGCCAGCGCAGTCGCCTTCTCGACGATGCCGCCCACGTTGGCCGACAGGCAGAGCAGCACGAAGCTGGTGGCGAACGGCGAGGGAAGCTCCAGCACCAGCGTCTTGTCGTCGGTGGCGCGGATCAGGCGCTGCACGTTATCGGGCGTGAAGCCGAACTGCGTCACGATGAATGCCGGCGTCTTGTTGAGAAGCACGATACGCTCGAAGGTGAAGGCAACGTCGTGCGCGGTGACCGGCTGGCCCGATTCGAAGAAGGCGTCATCGCCGAGATGGAAGGTGAACGTCCGCCCGTCCGGTGTGACATCCCAGGATTTCGCGACGTCGCCGGTGACGCTTTGGCCGGTCGTCGGGTCCGGCGCGACCAGCTTGCGATACATGTTGCCGTCGAACTGGTTGTCGCTGCCCTCGTAGGATTCCGCCGGGTCCAGGCTGATCATGTCGTCGATCTGCATGGCCATCACGACGATATCGGTGGGCGTCGCGGCGCGGGCCGCCGGTGCGCGCGCCAGCGCGGCGGACGAGACGGCGGATGCGGCCAGCAGGGCACGGCGGGTCAGCATCGACTTGTCCCCCATTGGTGATTCCCGGCGCATGGTTGACACTATGAGCGTCGGCGGGCAAACTACCTTTTTGTAACGTCGTTCTATATTGTAGAACGTTCGCGGCGCCGAGTTTGACGGAGAGGGCGGATGGCCGATCGACAGGACGACGATCTCGGGTTCGCGCCCGAGTATGACCGGGCGGTCCCGTACATGGAGCGGACCCGAAACTACTACCTGGCGCTCGGCTACGCCAATCCGTATCGCTGGGCGCAGTTCGCCGCGGTGCCGTTCCAGCCGTTGAAGAAGCCTCTCGCCGAATCCTGCGTCGCGCTGATCACCACCGCGGCGCTGTTCGATCCGGCGAAGGGCGAGCAGGGACCCGGGGCGCCGTATAACTCGGCCGCCAAGTTCTACACCGTCTATTCGGC
>JBDTFI010000505.1:0-3136 GCA_039938035.1 Acetobacteraceae bacterium
TCACCCTCCGCGCCATCAGCTTCCCGACGGATCAGTGGTTCGGCCGGGTGATCGGGGCCATCAACACGAACACCGCGCCCGACCTGATCTTCAACAACTACGAGCGGGTGATCCGCATCCAAGCCCAGACCGGCAAGGTCATGGACATGACGCCGGTCCTGGCGGCGCTCCCGGATAAGGCGTTCCTGAGCCCCGACGATCTGCGCATCGCCACTTACGAGAACCGCATGATCATCCTGCCGGCGCAGCGGGTGCAGATGGCGATGGGCGTGCGCCGCAGTTGGATGGCAAAGATCGGCGCGACCTGGCCGCAGACCTGGGACGAGACGAAGGCGGCCGCGACGAAGTTCCAGGACGACGATCCAGCGGGCACCGGAAAGGGCAGCGTGTTCGGTTTCGCGTTGGAGGCGGCGCACCCGCGCGATCTGATTCACATGCTGGACCTGTTCACCTTCGGCGCCGGAGTTCGCCACACGCTGCTCGATCCGGACGGCAACATCACGATCGACGAACCGCGGCACGCCCAGATCCTCGAGCAGTTCCTGAAGATCTTCACCGTGTACCATCTCGTGGCGCCGGATACGATCAACTACTCCTTCAACGAGATGTACCAGGTGATCGAGGGCGGTCGGGCCGGTATCTTCCGCGTCGGCGACTGGAACGCCGGCAAGTGGGACAAGCAGGCGATCGACGGGGACTACGATGTCGGGCCGTGGCCGCAATTCTTCCCCGACAAGCAGAATGCGGTGGTGATCGGCGGGATGCGCGGCGTCGCGGTGCCGGAGAATTCGCCGCGCAAGGACCTCGCGATCGCCTTCGCTGGATCGTTGCTGAGCAAGCCGGCGCAGCAGGCATCCCTGCGGCTCTTGGGCGACGCTATCCGCACCGACCTCGACATCGCCGGGCTGACGGCACACCAGAAGCAGTTCGCGAAGCCGACCTGGCCCTTGATCGCGTACGACTTCCCGGAATCGATCCACCCCTGGTATCCGGAACTGGAGGCGGTGTTCTTCCGCAAGCTCGTGGCCGCGATCGCCGGTCCGCCAACGGACTATCCCGCCTTCATCAGCCAGACGGCGACCGAGATGCGTGCCGAGGCGAAGACGCTTGCCGCGAAGAAGACCTGAACGAAGACTGCCGCGTGATGGCGTCTTCTACATCTTCGCCCTGCCCTTCGCGGCTTTGACGGTCGTGTTCGGCCTGTGGCCGATCGCGCTGTCGATCCAGACCTCGTTCACCGCTTCGGCGAGCGCGCTGCGGCCGGCACCCGACTATGTCGGTCTCGCGAACTACGCGACGATCCTGGCCGATCCGGTGTTCCTCGCCTCGCTCTGGCGGACACTGCTCTACACGGCGCTGGCGGTGATCGCCAATGTCGGCCTCGCGCTGCTGTACGCGCTGTTCCTCGACAGCCGGTTCGTCAGCTTCGGGCGGGGATTCTTCAAGCTCGCGGCGTTCCTGCCGGTGGTGACGCCGGAGGTCGCGGGCTACGTGGTCTGGCGCTGGCTGTACGACCAGGGCTTCGGCGCCATCAACGCGGCGCTGAAACTGCTCGGCCTGCCCGGCTTCGGCGGCATCGCCTCGACAGTGACGGTGCTGCCGGCAATACTGGTGGCCGAGTTGTGGTCCCACGCCGGATTCTATCTCGTGATCTTCCTGGCCAACCTCGCCATCGTGGATCGCTCGCTCAACGAAGCGGCCGAGATCGACGGCGCAAGCCCCTGGCAGCGCATCCGCCGTGTTGTGCTGCCGCAACTGCGCCCGGCGATCGCGGTCAACTTGATCTACGCGCTGATCCAGTTCCTGAAGACGTTCACCGTCGTCGTGGTGATGACCAAGGGCGGCCCGGCGAACGCGACCAACTTCGTCAGCTACTACGCCTATCAGATGTTCGACCAATCGGAGTACGGGCAGGCGACGGCGATGGCGACCGTGCTGTTCGTGATCGTCATGATCACCAGTCTCGGCGCGTACTGGATGGTGGAGCGAGGACGCGCATGAGAAAGCCGCCCGTCGCCGCGCGGATCGCGGCCACGACGCTCTGCGCCGCCATCAGCCTCCTGTTCCTGTACCCCTATGCCTGGATGCTGTCAGGAAGCTTTCGCAGCACGCGCCAGATACTCTCGGCGCCGCTACATCTGTGGCCCGAGCAATTCGCGACCACCGCGTACCGCTCGCTCGCCGACATCGGCGGCACGACGCTGCTGCGCGCGACCGTCAACTCGTTCGCGATCACCTTGGTATCAAGCGTGCTCGCGGTGATCGTGACCGCGCTCGGCGCCTACGCGCTCGTGCGGCGCCCGCGCAGCGTGGCGTTCCGCATTCTGCGCGGCGGCTTCCTGCTGACGATGATGTACCCCTACATGCTGCTGGTCATCCCGGTTTACATCGTGATGTACAAGCTGGGTCTGCTCGGCGGGTATGTCGGGATCGTGCTGTTCCTCACGCTTGGCCCGGTGCAGTTCTTTCTGTTCGAGCAGTTCTTTCGCACCTTGCCTGCCGAGGTGATCGAGGCCGCCACCATCGACGGCGCCGCGGAGTGGCAGATCCTGTTTCGCGTGGTGATGCCGATGGCGCGCCCGGTCGTCGCGACGGTCGCGGTGATCACGTTCCTGCTGAACTGGGCGCAGTGGTTCCCCGTGCTGGTGATCTCCTCGACGCCGGACACCTACACGCTGCCGGTGGCGCTGCTGACGCAGAACGGCGAGCTGGACACCAACTTCCAGGCGACGATGGCGCTCGCCGTTCTCACCACCCTTCCGCCGGCCATTCTGTTCCTGCTGGCGCAGCGGCGGGTGGTCGGCGGGATGACCGAAGGCGCGGTGAAGGGCTGATGCGGGCCACGGCCGACCGCCCGCATTAGTCACTTGCATCCTGATAGCCTTGCGCCTAGATGCTTGCAGGACGATAGTGACAGCAAGCGAGCCGCCCATGCGACGCAAGAGCTTCGGCAACCTCCAATGCCCGATCGCCCGCAGTCTGGAGCGGGTCGGCGAGTGGTGGAGCATTCTGATCCTCCGCGATGCCTTCCTCGGGGCAACGCGGTTCGAGCAGTTCCAGAAGAACCTCGACATCGCCCCCAACATGCTGACGCGCCGGCTCAACGCCCTCGTCGAATCGGGGCTTCTCGAACGCC
>JBDTFI010000506.1:0-12016 GCA_039938035.1 Acetobacteraceae bacterium
GCTTTCGGCTTGATGAGGCCATCCTGATCGGCGTGCCCGACCACCGCCGCCTCCTGCACCGAGGGATGCGCGATCAACGCCTCCTCGACCTCGAAGGGGGAGACCCAGATGCCGCCGACCTTCATCATGTCGTCGGCGCGGCCCTCGTACCGATAGAAACCACCGTCGTGCGTGTAGGTGTCGCCGGTATGGGTCCACTCGCCGCGAAACGTGCGGCGGGACTTGTCGCGCTGGTTCCAGTAGCCCTCGGCCGCACTCGGGCCGCGCACGATCAGTTCGCCGGTCGGAGCGTCCGCGCCGGTCGCATCGACGACGCGCAAATCGTAGCCGGGTACCGCTTGGCCGGTGCTGCCGTAGCGGACCTCGCCCGGGCGGTTTGACAGGAAGATATGCAGCATCTCCGTGCTGCCGAGACCGTCGAGGATTTCGGTGCCGACCGCTTCCTCCCAACGCTGCCCGATCTGTTCGGGCAACGCCTCGCCCGCCGAGATGCTGCGTCGAAGCCGCGCCGATCCGGCGCCACGTCCGAGGTCGGGATGGGCGAGCAATGCCGCGTACAGCGTCGGCACGCCGCCGAAGATGCTCGGTTGGAAGCGCCGCATGGTCGCGAGTACGGCGTCCGGCGTCGGGCGGTCGGGCAGCAGGACGGCGCCGGCGCCGACCGCCATCGGGAACGTCATCGCGTTGCCGAGGCCGTAGGCGAAGAACAGCTTGGCGGCGGAAAATACGAGGTCGTCGGGGCGAATGCCCAGCACTTGCGCGCCATAGGTGTCGGCGGTCGCGCGCAGGCTGGAATGGACGTGGCGGACACCCTTGGGCTGGCCGGTGGAACCGGACGAGTAGAGCCAGAACGCCACCTCGTCGGGCGAGGCGGCGGTGATCGTCGCATCGGGCTGGGCGGCTTCCAGCAACGCGGGAAAGCCGATCTCGCGACCCTGCACGACGGGCATGCCGCCGTCGGTGGCGGCGACGATGACATGCGCGAGGGCGGGGAGCGCCGGGCGCAGGGCGTCGAGCAGCGGGGCGGAGACCACCAGCGCGTCGGCCCGGCAGTCGGCGAGGACATAGGCGGTCTGCTCCGGTGTCAGCAGCGTGTTGACGGGCACCGGGACGATTCCGGCGCGCAGCGCGCCCCAGAAGGCGATCGGGAAATCGACGGTGTCGAGCATGACCAGAGCGATCCGCCGCTCCCGCCCGACGCCGAGGCCGCGCAGCGCCGCCGCGAAGCGTTCGGTGCCGTCGCGCAGTTCGCCATAGGTCAGCCGCCGCCAGGGGTCGGCGAAAGCCAGGCATCCCCGCGCCCCTCCGCCGCATGGCGATCGACGAACCATCCGACCGCGTTGCCGTTTCCCGTATGCATCGGCCCGCCCTCCCTGGCCCGTTGTAGAGGGGCGGATACCTACTTCGCCACCGGCTCGGCCACCACCTCTTCCGCCTCCGGCACCTGGGCGGGGGTCTCGGCGACGTTGCGCAGCGCCTGGCGGGCGCGGCGGATCGCAACCGAGCCCGGCTCGTCCGGTTCCAGCGCGAGCAGCAGGACGGAACGGGCCGTCACCTCGTATTCCTCGCCGCTGCGCGCCTCCACGGTGCCGGCGGAGTCGGGGACGTTGGTGTCGATCAGGCGGCGCCAGCGCGAGCCGCCCGCGACTTCGGGCAACCGGAACAGCACGACGTCATGGTGTGCGTTCAGGATCAGCAGCGCGGTTGCGTCCAACGCGGCGCGCTTGATCCCGCTCGCCTGGGAGTGTCCGTCCATCAGGATGCCGAAGCATCGTGCGTTCTCGTCCTGCCATTGTTCGTCGCCCATGTCGGTCGCCGCCGGGGTCAGCCAGCGCACGTCGCTCACCTCCAGATCGGGATTGTATTCGCCGGTGAGGAAGCGGTTGCGCCGCAGGATGGGGAACGCGTTCCGTACGCCGATGAGGCGGCGCACGAAGTCGATCAACAAACGATTGTACTCGTCGATGTTCCAGTTCACCCAGCTGATCTCGTTGTCCTGGCAATAGGCGTTGTTGTTGCCCTGCTGGCTGCGCCCGAACTCATCGCCGGCGAGCAGCATCGGCGTGCCCTGCGAGAGCAGCAGCGTCGCCAGCAAATTGCGCTTCTGGCGGTCGCGCAGATCCAGGATGTCGTCATCCTCGGTCGGTCCCTCCGCGCCGTGGTTCCAGGAATGGTTGTTGTCGGTGCCGTCGCGGCCGTCCTCGCCGTTCGCCTCGTTGTGCTTGTCGTTGTAGGAGACCAGATCGTGCAAGGTGAAACCGTCATGGGCGGTGATGAAGTTCACACTCGCCCACGGCTTGCGTCCGCGATGGTCGAAGGCGTCGGCCGAGGCGGTGAGGCGCTTGGCGAGATCGGGAAGCTTCCCGGGATCGCCTTTCCAGAACTCCCGCACCGTATCGCGGAACTTGTCGTTCCACTCCGCCCAGCCGGGCGGGAAACCGCCGACTTGATAGCCGCCCGGGCCGATGTCCCACGGTTCGGCGATCAGCTTCACTCGCGACAACACCGGGTCTTGCAGGCAGGAGACGAGGAAGCCGTTGCTCTGATCGAACCCGGTTGCCTGCCGGCCCAGGATGGTGCCGAGGTCGAAGCGGAACCCGTCCACGTGCATCTCGGTGACCCAGTAGCGCAGCGAATCCGTCACCATCTGCAAGGCGCGCGGATGATCAAGGTTGAGCGTGTTGCCGGTTCCCGTGTCGTTGACGTAGTAGCGCGGATTATCGGCCTGGAGCCGGTAGTAGGAGACATTGTCGATGCCGCGAAACGACAATGTCGGGCCGCGCTCGTTGCCTTCGGCGGTGTGGTTGTAAACGACGTCGAGGATCACCTCGAGGCCGGCGTCGTGCAGGCGCGCCACCATCTCCTTGAACTCGGAGAACACGAAGGCCGGGATCGCGGCATAGCTCGGGTCGGGGGCGAAGAAGCCGATCGAGTTGTAGCCCCAGTAGTTCATCAACCCCTTGTCGAGCAGATAGCTGTCGTTGACGAATGTGTGGATCGGCAGCAGCTCGACCGAGGTGACGCCGAGCGAACGGATGTAGTCCACCACGTCCTTCTGCCCCAGCCCTGCGTAGGTGCCGCGCAACTCGGGGGGCACCGCCGGGTGCAGCTTGGTGTAGCCGCGCACATGCGTCTCATAGAGGATCGTGCGCTCCCACGGTACCTGCGGGTCGCGCACGCGGCCCCAGGTGAAAGCGGGGTCGATGACCCGGCATTTCGGCACGAAGGAGGCGCTGTCGCGCTCGTCGAACGACAAATCCTCGTCCTCGGCGCCGAGCGTGTAGCCGAAGCAGGCGGGGTCCCATTGCAGTTCGTGCACATGCGCCTTGGCGTACGGGTCGATCACCAGCTTGTTGGGGTTGAACCGATGTCCGGCATTCGGCTCGTAGGGGCCGTGGACGCGATAGCCGTAGATCGTGCCGGGCCGCGCATCGGGCAGGTAGCCGTGGAAGATCTCACTGGTGTATTCGGGCAGCTCGATCCGTTCCAGTTCCGTTTCACCCGCGCCGTCGAACAGGCACAGTTCGACCTTGGTGGCGTGCGAGGAGAACAGCGCGAAATTCACGCCCAGCCCGTCCCAGGTGGCGCCGAGTGGGAAAGGCGAGCCCTCGCGGATGCGGGATTTCGGGATCGATGCGGGCATGGATCATCCTTCGCTGGGGGACGGAATGGGCGCGGGGGGATAATATGCCCCGAGGCGGCGGGTTGCCGTTCACGTATCAATTAGCCGGAGGACACGACGAATGACGGACCCGATCGGCGCCAACCTCGCCAAGCGGAAGCTCGCGGCACGCGAGCTGGTCCTGTGCATGGGCGTGAACCAGATGCGGACGCCCAATATCGCCATGCTCGCCGCCGCCTGCGGCTTCGATGCGATCTATATTGACCTCGAACACAACCCGACCTCGCTCGAGACCACGGCGACGATCTGCGTCGCGGCGCTCGGGCTCGGGATCACCCCGATCGTCCGGGTCGGCTCGCATGATCCGTCGCTGGCGGCGCGCGTGCTCGATTGCGGCGCGCAGGGCGTGATGGTGCCGCACGTCGCCGACGCCGCCGAGGCGCGGGCGATCGTCGCCGCGTGCCGCTTCGCGCCGTTGGGAAGCCGCTCCGCCGCTGGGAGTGGTCCGGCCTTGGGCTACGCTGCGTTGGCGCAGGGGGAGGTCAATCGCCGGCTGAACGCGGAGACGCTGCTGATCGCGATGATCGAGACGCCCGAGGCGGTGGCGCAGGCCGATCAGATCGCGGCGGTGGACGGGATCGACATGCTGCATATCGGCTCGACCGATCTCAGCACCGAGATGGGGATACCGGGCGAGTACGAGCATGACCGGATGCGCGCCGCGTACCGGACGGTGGCGGCGGCGGCGAAGGCGCATGGCAAGAGCTTCGGCGTCGGCGGCGTGCGGGAGAACCTGGCGTTCCAATCCTGGCTGGTGTCGCTTGGGATGCGCTACCTGACGGGCGGATCGGACACCGGCTACATCCTGAGCGCGGGGCGGCGCGACGTGCGCCAGTTGCGGGAGGTGAAGCTGGGCTGAGCGGGATGGAATGGTTTCGCGCAATGACGGGATTGCCGCACGCGCTCGCTCCGATCTAATCCGAACGCGCTTTAATCGCGGGCACGGACTCTTGGCAAGCCGATCGCCGCGCGGCATCATCCGTGAACAGAGGTGCCTGAAAGGCTGCGCGTGTACCGTTTCGACAAGACCCGCCTCGACCTCGCCCGCGAGTTTCGCACCAACCCGTTCGGCGAACACAGCCCCGATCTGCAATATCTGCTGCACATCATGCGTGACCCGGCACATGGAGACGCGTACCATGTGCTGCTTGTCGACCGGCCAGGCGAACGCTGGACACTCGCGATGATGGAGCCCGGCGGCCGTACGCCGCCACGGCCGACCAACGTCGTCTTCACCGATCTCAAGGAAGCCGAGTGGCACGTGTTCCGGGTCCGCTGGGCGGCGCTGGCCGGCGAGGAGTTGCCGATCGAATGAGTCGCGTGATGGGGTATTGCGATCGGTGGAGCGTGGCACCGGGCGAGACGGTGCGTTTCATGGTGAGCTGCGAGGGCGCCGCTCGCTACGACGCGCGGATCGTGCGGCTCAAACAACCGGAGGCCGGACCGCTCGCCACCGCCTTCGCGCCCGAACCGGTCGACGCGCCGTGCAACGGATCGCATCCCGGCCGGCTTCAGTCGATTCCGATTGGCTCGCTCGCCGTGGTGCCGGCACATTCGGCTTTCGCGCTCTCGGCCAGCTTCTCGATCGCGGTGTGCGTCTATCCGACCACGCCGGGGAAGGGCCGCCAGGCGATCATCGGCACCTGGACCGAGGCCACCCAAACCGGCTTCGGCCTGGAGATGGATGCCGCCGGAGCGCTGACGCTGCGCATCGGCGCCGGGCCGGCGGCAGTGGCCTGCGTCTCCACCGGCGTGCCGCTCAGCGCGCGCCGGTGGTATTTCGTCGCGGCCGCCTTCGACGCCGACGCGGGAACCGTGACACTTTGGCAGGAGCCGCTGAGCTTCCACGACTTCCATCCTGAACGGGCGGTCAAGATCACCGCCACCGTCGCGGTTCGCCCGGGCGGCGCGCCGGCGCCGCTCATCTTCGCCGCTTTCAGCAGCGGCCTCGCGCATGGGTCGTCGTCCTGGGGTGGCCTCGGCTTCACCCATCATTTCAACGGCAAGATCGACGCGCCTCGCCTGGCCCGCTTGGCGTTGGACCGCGCCGGCATCGCCGCCCTCGGCGCGACGCCGCTTTCGGCGTCGATGGCCGAGCACCTGGTCGGTGCGTGGGACTTCAGCCGCGACATGTCGACCGATACGATCCGCGATCTCGGTCCTTGGCGGCTCGACGGCGTCATCGTCAACCAGCCGACACGCGCCGTGCGCGGCCATGACTGGTCCGGGGGCCACGCCGACTGGACCAAGGCGCCCGAGGAATATGGCGCCATCCATTTCCACGACGACGATCTGGTGGATGCGTGCTGGGAACCGGACTTCGGGTTCACCGTGCCCGATAGCCTGCGCTCCGGCGTTTACGCCGCGAAGCTCACCACCGACGGGTTCGACTTCTGGGTGCCGTTCTTCGTTCGCCCGCCGCACGGTCAGGCCCGCTCGAAGGTCGCGTTTCTGGCCTCCACCGCGACCTACACGGCCTATCTGAACAATCGTGGCCGCTTCCTCTCGATCCTCCCTGAGCGTTATCAGGGGCGCCTCACGGTCATCGACGCGATCGACTCGCTGCTCATCGAGTTTCCCGAAATGGGTCTGTCCCTGTACGACCGTCATTCGGATGGTAGCGGCGTCGCCTATTCCAGCCGCTACCGGCCAGTGCAGAACTTTCGCCCGACCGGGCGACACTGGAATTTCAACATCGATCTTTTCATCATCGATTGGCTCGAGCGGCTCGGCGGCGACTATGACGTGATCACCGAGGAAGACCTGCATAACGAAGGGCTGGAGCTTCTTCGCCCGTACTCCGTGGTCATCACTGGATCGCATCCCGAATACGACTCCGCCGACATGCTCGACGCATTCGAGGCCTATCTGCGACACGGCGGCCGCTTGATGTACATGGGCGGCAACGGCTTCTACTGGCGCATCGCGCATCATCCGGCGCGCCAGGGCGTGATCGAGGTGCGTCGCGCCGAAGGTGGCGTTCGCGCCTGGGACGCCGAACCCGGAGAGGCCTTCCATAGCTTCACCGGCGAATATGGCGGCCTGTGGCGGCGCAATGCGCGCGCCCCGCAACGCCTCGTCGGCGTCGGCTTCATCAGCCAGGGCTTCGACAAATGCTCCTATTTCCGCCGAACGCCGCAAGCGGCGGATGCGCGCGTCGCCTGGATGTTCGAGGGGATCGAGGAGGAGATCATCGGTGATTTCGGCGTCCTTCAAGGTGGTGCCGCCGGGCTGGAAATTGACGCCATCGACCGGCGCCTCGGCACACCGGCACATGCGGTGGTGGTGGCGCGGAGCGAGAACCATTCCAACACTTACGAACTGGTCGCCGAGGAGGTGCTGATCCCGCACGGGGCGACCGATGCCGTGATCAACCCGGACATCCACGCCGACATCACCTTCTTCGAGACGCCCGGCGGCGGCGCGGTGTTTTCGACCGGCTCGATCGCCTACGCGGGATCACTGGCCTGGAACGGCTTCGACAACAATCTGTTCCGCCTGACGACCAACGTGCTGAACCGATTCAAGGACGCCACCCGGTTCCCGATGCCGCCGGAGTAAACCGGGCGATTTCAGCAATCGGGAAGTCGCTCTACCGGCGGATGATCTGGTAGTGGATCGTCAGGTGGATCGGGATGGAGGCGGCGGCGTCCGACGGCAGCGGCGGCAAAGTGGCGTCGCGGAAGACGCCGAGCGCGGCGAGGTCGAGCCATTGCGAGCCGGAGCCCGAGGCCAGGGCGACGTGCTCCACCCGGCCGCTGCGCAGGACCACGAGATCGAGCACGACCTCGCCCTGCTCGTTGTTCTCGCCGGCCTGCGGCGGGTAGTAGCTGTGCCGGTCCCACCAGGCGGCGAAGCGGTTGAACCAGTCCGGCCCGACCTCCTTGCTGTCGGAACGGCCGAATATCCTGGTGTCTTGCGCGCCCATGAACCCGCGGCCGAACGACAGGTCGATGCCGCGTCCGGTCCGCCGCTCGACCGAAGGAGGCGCCGCCGGGCCGCCGAGCGAGAACGCCATGGGAGCGGGGAAGGCGGGACGCGCCGCCAGCGCGCGTGGGCGCGGTGCCGGCGCCGGCCGGGGGGGCGGCGGCGATGGTGACGGCGTCGGGATAAGCTCGGCGCCCGGCGACGGTTGGGGCAGCGGCTGGATGGGCGTGGAGACGCGCGGCGGCGAAACGGGTTCGGGGGGCTTCACCGGCTGGGGTTCGATCGGTTGTTGGATCATCGGGGCGGGCGTCGGCGGGACCGGGGGAGCCTGGGGTACCGGGATCGGCGCGGGCGGCGGCGCCGGCACGGATTCCGGCGGCGTCTCCGCCTTCGGTTGCGGTTCGGGCGCCTTGACGGCGGGTTTCTCGGCGTTTCCGCCCTCGAACACGACGTCGAAGGACGGCGGCGGCAGCCATTCGGGCGCCTCGACGCCGTGGCGCACCCACAGGATCGCCAGCGCGAGCAGCACCGCGTGGGCGAGCGCCGAGGCGGCGAATGACGGTGCGAGCCGGCGACGCGCAGCCGCACCTTCGCGCGCCCGTCGCCGCGACGCCGGGCTAGAGGACGCCAAGCCCCTCCGCGAAGCGTCGCGCGTTCATTTCACCTGCGCGGCCAGCCGCGCGAGATGGTGCGCGGTGTCGCCGAAGCTGTGCTCGATCACCATGCAGCGGCGGAAGAAGTGGCCGACCGCGTATTCCTCGGTCATGCCGATGCCGCCGTGCAGCTGAATGGATTGCTGCGACACGAAGCGCGCCGCCTGACCGTAGCCGACCTTCGCCATCGACATGCTGCGCGCGCGTTCGGCGGCGTCCGGTTCATCGACGCTGATCGAGGCAAGCATCGCCATGCTGCGGCCCTGCTCCATCGACATGAGCATCTCGGCGAGCCGATGCTGCACGACCTGGTTCTGGCCGATCGGCTTGCCGAACTGCTCGCGGGTGCGCGAGTACTCCAAGGTCATGGCGTGCATGGCCTCCATCGCGCCGACGGCTTCCGCGCCCATCGCCGCGATGCCGGCTTCGACAACGCGGGCCACCGTGGGGAAGCCCTTGCCGACCTCGCCCAGCACGTCGGCGTCGGGCACGGTGACGTTGCTCAGCGACAATTCGGCGGCGCGCGTCTCGTCGCGCAGCGTGTAGCCGCGGCGCGCGAGGCCGCCGGCCGCGCCGTCGACCAGGAACAGGGTGATGCCGTCCGCGTCGTCCTGCTTGCCCGAGGTGCGCGCGCTGACGATCAGCTTGTCGGCTGAATCGCCGTGGAACACGACGCTTTTCGCGCCGTCGAGCAGCCATCCGGCGCCGTTGCGCTTGGCCGTGGTCGCCACGTCGGTGAGGTCGTAGCGGGCCTGCCGCTCGGAATGGGCGAAGGCGAGCTTCATGGCGCCCTCAGCGACGGGTGGCAGGATCGCGCCAAGCTGCTCGGCGTTGCCGGCGAGGCGCACCGCGGTGCCGGCGAGCACGACGGTTGCGAGATACGGTTCGAGCGCGAGCGCGCGACCCATCGCCTCCATCACCAGCATGATCTCGACCGGGCCGCCGCCGAAGCCGCCGTGCTCCTCGGAGAACGGCAGCCCCAGCAAGCCGAGTTCGGCGTAGCGGCCCCAGAGGTCGGTGCTCCAGCCGGATGCTTCCTTTGCGAAGCCCTTGCGGTTTTCAAACGCGTAGCGGTCGGCCATCAGCCGGTCGACGCTGTCCTTGAGGAGCCGCTGTTCGTCGTTGAGTTCGAAATCCATCAGAGCCTCAGCACTGCTTTGGAAAGGATGTTCTTCTGGATCTCGTTGGTGCCGCCGTAGATCGAGGCGGCACGCAGCATGAGATACTCGCCGGTGGATTCCTGCAGGCCCTCGGCCAGCTCGTCGGGCTCGTTGGCCATCGTCGCCAGCTCGTCGATCCAGATCGGCATAGACAGCGGGCCGCCGACGTCCACCGCCAGTTCGGACGTGCCTTGCAGCAGCTCCGTGCCCTTCACCTTCAGCACCGACGAGAGCGGGTCGGGGCGGCCGTTGCGCTGGTTGGCGTAGGCCGAGACCACCCGGAACTGGGTGATCTGCAACGCCTTCATGTCGACCTCGAACTGGGCGACGCGGCGGCGGAAGTCCGGGTCCTCGATCAACGGCTTGCCGTTTTCGTTCACCTCGCGCGCCATGTGCTTGGCGGCGGCGATCCGCTCGCGCGACTTGCCGAGGCGGGCAATGCCAGTGCGCTCGTTGCCGAGCAGGTATTTCGCCACGTCCCAGCCGCGGTTCTCCTCGTAGACGCGCATGGAGACGGGCACCTTCACGTCGTCGAAGAAGACTTCGTTGAGGTGGTGCGCGCCGTCGATCGAGATGATCGGGCGGATGGTGATGCCCGGCTGCTTGACCGGCAGCAGTAGGAAGGAGATGCCCTCCTGGCGCTTCGCCGCGTTCGGGTTGGTGCGCACGAGCAGGAAGATCCAGTCGGCGTTGTGCGCCGTCGAGGTCCATATCTTCGAGCCGTTGACGATGTAGTTGTCGCCTTCGCGCCGGGCCGAGGTCTTGAGCGAGGCGAGGTCCGATCCGGCGCCCGGCTCGGAGAAGCCCTGGCACCACCAATCGTCGAGGTTCCTGGCGCGCGGCAGGAAGCGCTTCTTCTGCTCCTCGGTGCCGAACTGGATCAGGACGGGGCCGATCATGGTGATGTTGAACGACAGCGGTTCGGGTGCCGGGGCGGCCTGGTTCTCCTCGGTGAAGATCATGCGCTGCACGGGCGACCAGCCGGAGCCGCCGTGCTCGACCGGCCAATGCGGCGCCGCCCAGCCTTTCTTGTTGAGGATGCGCAGCCAGTCGACCGTGTCCTGCTTGCGCGGGCGGTGGCCCAGGCGCATCCGGTCACGGATGTCGGCCGGCAGATTGTCGGCGATGAAGGCGCGGACCTCCTCGCGGAACGCGGTCTCCTCCGGTGTCAACCTGAGGTCCATCGGTTTCCCCCTCTTGCTCGGTGCGCCGACTTTGGCAGGGGCCGGCGAAGGGGGCAATAAGGGACACAGTGAAGCGCCGCTGACGGCGGAATGCGCTGCGCTTTCCGGCCCTACAACCGCAGCACCGCCTTGCTCAGGATGTTCTTCTGGATCTCGTTGGTGCCGCCGTAGATCGTGCAGGCGCGGAGGAACAGATACTCCCGCGTCGCGCATTCCGCCGTTTCGGCGGGCTCGTCGGTGGTGTTGGCGAGTGCGGTTAGCTCGTTCGCCCAGAGCGGCATCGCCAGCGGGCCGCCGGCATCCATCGCGAGTTCGGTCGTCGCCTGCAGCAACTCCGTGCCGCGCACCTTCAGCACCGAGGACAGCGGATCGGGGCGGCCGTCAAGCTGGCGGGCGGCGGCGGAGACCATGCGGTACTGCATGATCTCCAGCGCCTGCATGTCCACTTCGAGTTGCGCGGCGCGTACCCGGAAGCTGGCATCGAGCGCGCGCGTCTGCCGGGCGAGACGCGTGGCCGCCGCCACCCGTTCCTTGCTCTTGCCAAGCTGGGCGATGCCGACGCGTTCGTTGCCGAGCAGGAACTTCGCCACGTCCCAGCCGCGATTCTCCTCGTGCACGCGCATCGCGACGGGCACGCGCACATCGTCGAAGAACACTTCGTTCAGATGATGCTCGTTGTCGATCGAGATGATCGGGCGTACGGTGATGCCAGGTGCTTTCATGTCGATCAGCAGGAAGGAGATGCCCTCCTGCTTTTTCGCCGCGTTCGGATTGGTGCGGACGAGAGCGAAGCACCAGTCGGCGTGCTGCGCGGTCGAGGTCCAGATCTTCGAGCCGTTGACGACGTAGGTGTCGCCGTAGCGCCGCGCGGTCGTCTTGAGCGCGGCGAGGTCCGAGCCGGCGCCGGGTTCGGAGAAGCCCTGGCACCACCAATCGTCGAGGTTCGCCGCGCGGGACAGGAACTGCTTCTTCTGCTCCTCGGTGCCGAACTGGATCAGGACGGGGCCGATCATGGTGATGTTGAAGGGCGACAGGTCGGGCGCCGGGGCGAGCGCGTTCTCGTCGAGGAAGATCATGCGCTCAATCGGCGTCCAGCCCGGCCCGCCGTGCTCCCTGGGCCAGGAATACGCCGCCCAGCCCTTGCGGTTGAGGATGCGTTGCCAGTCCACGATGTCCTGTTTGCGCGCGACATGGCCGAGGCGCATGCGCTCGCGGAGGTCGGCGGGCAGGTGTTCGCGGATGAAGGCGCGCACTTCCTGGCGGAAGGCGGCTTCCTCTGGTGTGAGACGCAGATCCATCATCGTCGCCCTTTGCCGCGGGTGGATCAGCTTGGCGGGATGGAAGCGGAGCGGCAAGCCGGGTCGCCACGATTCGTCGGCCGCTCGCGCCGGAGCGGATGCTTCGCCGTCA
>JBDTFI010000507.1:0-4803 GCA_039938035.1 Acetobacteraceae bacterium
TGTCGAACAGGGTGAGCGGAGCGGCCACCGCTTAGCGGTCTTCGCTCTTCCGGACCCGACGACGCGATACGCCGAGGATCGTCATCCCGAGGGCAAGGAGGGCGAGGGCGGAAGGCTCGGGCACGGCACGAGGAACGTAGTCGTAGATCAGCAAGAGGTTCGCCGTCGCATTGGCCGTTTCGGTCGCCGCTTCGGTTTGCTGGCCTTCCACCAGTGCAAAACTGGTGGCGCCCAGGTTCAGGAAGACCTGTCCGGCACCGGTGAAAACCGCGAGTTCGGAAGCGGGACCGGAGACCGTTTGGCCAGTACTGACCGGCGCACCCGAAACTGTATCGGTCGCGCCCGAACTGCCGGCGAAATCCAGCGTGCCATCGAACGGCGCCAGATTGTGCGTCGGCCCGATCGCGCTTGGTGCGATCGTCAGGGATAGCGTTCCGTCCGGGGACATGACGAAGATCGAGCCGGTGATGACGCCCGCCGCCACGTCAGGCTGATTGCTGGTATTCTCGATGCCGACCGTGCCGGCGAAGCTGCCCGACAGGTCGAGCGTCAGTGACGTCAGCACGCCAAGCAATGGGTTGAACTTATCGAACACGGCAAACGCATCGAACCGCGCGCCGACGTTGAGCAGCGTCGCACCGAATGTCTGGTCGATAATCGCCGCCCGGGCGGGGAGGCCGGCGATCAGGGAAACCGCGACCGCGAGGATGCCGATGGATCGCACAACGCCCACCTCATGACTTGCCGGGTCAAGCTCACTCCCGCAGCATGATACAGCGGTTGAGCCGGGCGCGATAGGCCGGCAAGTCGCTCGCGCCGCAACAGTCGCGGCAGAGGGTAGTCCAGAGCACTCTCGTATCAACCGAACCATAGGTGAATGAGGGTCCGTCATTGCGAGCCGAAGGCGAAGCAATCCATGCCTGCCAGCGATGGATTGCTTCGTTGCGCTCACAATGACGGGATTGCCGCTTGCAATCTGGTTCGACAGTGCTCCAGGTACCCGGCCTACTTCATCTCGATGAAGCGATACTGGAAGTTGTTGTCGGCCTGCTGGGCGACATCGACGTTCTTCTTCGTCGCCCACACGATCACCTGCTGGTGCAGCGGAATGTCGGCCACGTCGTCCTGGATCAGCTTGGCCGCGTCGTCGATCAGCGCGTCGCGCTTCTCCCCGTCGGACTCCGTGCTGATCTTGGCGATCAGGTCGTCGAGCTTCGGGTTGGAATAGCCGCCGGCGTTCACCTCCCCGCGGGTGCCGTTGCGGGTGCCGAGCAGCGCGAACAGCGCGTTGTTCGCGTCATACGTCGCCGGAGTCCAGCCGAGCAGGTAGAAATCCGTGTCGTATTTCGGCGCCTGCGTCTTGAGGAAGTATTTCGACTTGGTCTGCGCGTTCAGATCGACCTTCACGCCGACCCGGGCGAGCATCGAGACGATCGCCGTGCAGATCTGCTCGTCCATCACATAGCGGTCGTTCGGACAATCCATCCCGACCTTGAAGCCGTTCGGATAGCCGGCGTCGGCCAGCAACTTCTTCGCCTCCGCCGGATCGTATTTCGGTCGCACGTCCAGCTTGGCGTTGTAGCCGTTCACGCCCGGTCCCCACATCATGTAGCTCGGATGCGCGAGGCCCAGCATCACCCGCTTGGCGATGGTGTCCTCGTCGATCGCGGCGACGAAGGCCTGGCGCACAAGCAGATCCTTGAACGGATTCTTGCCCTTAACGTCGCTGGTCGGCAGCTCCGGCTTGATCTCGTCCATGCCGAGGAAGATCGTCCGTAGCTCCGGATGCTCGATCACCTTCAGGTCGGGCGAGGCCTCGATGCGCTTGATGTCCTGCGGCGGAACCGTATAGATCATGTCCATCTCGCCCGACAGCAGGGCAGCGACCCGGGTGGAAGCGTTGCCGATCACGTCGAACTCGACCTTGTCGGCATTGCTCGAATTATGATCCCACCAGGTCGGGTTCTTCTCCACCACGGTCCGCCGGTCCGGCTCGCGCGACACCAGGCGATAGGGTCCGGTTCCCATCGCGTTATGCACGGCGTAGTTATCCTCGGTGCCGCCGATGATGACCGGCACGGTCGCGTGGTGCGCCTCGCACCAGGCCTTGCTCATGATCATCAGGTTGGTTTGTTCCTGCGGGAAGATCGGGTCCGGGGTGACCGTCTCGAACTCCACGGTCAGCGGATCGACGGCCCGGGCGTCCTTCACCATGCCCATCGTCGCCTTCATGATCGACGTCTTGGACTGCAAACGCTGCAGCGAGAACACCACGTCATCGGCGGTGAAGTCCGTTCCATCCTGCCATTTCACGTTCGGGCGCAGAT
This sequence comes from Acetobacteraceae bacterium, assembly GCA_039938035.1. Taxonomy (GTDB): domain Bacteria; phylum Pseudomonadota; class Alphaproteobacteria; order Acetobacterales; family Acetobacteraceae; genus DATFDN01. The sequence goes on from JBDTFI010000507.1 coordinate 2,328, forward strand.
GGAAGGTCCAGACGGTCGGGCTCGTCTGCTCCCATTTGGTGGCGAGCGCCGGCTCCAGCTTCAGATCGCGGTCGCGCCGCACCAGCGGCTCGAAGATATTGCCGAGGAACGAAAGCTGCACCGTCTCCTGGCGCGTGTCGGGATCCATCGCGCCGACGTCGCCGTCATTGGCCCATTTGAAAGTCTTGGCGGCCGCCGGTTGCAGCCCGATGGCGGCGCTCAGCAACAGGCCGAGCAAGGCCACGCGTGATGTCCTCATGATATCCTGATCCTCCCTTTTTTGTCTGGAACTGGCCCGTGAAGCTTCCACAGAACCGCCCGGATTGCCAGCCCGCGGCCGCGCCCAGGGGGCAATGATTTCCGCGATGAACCTGCGCATTCTCCTCACCGACCTCGTCATCCCGCCGCCCAGCCTCGTCTACGTCGCCCTCGCCGGGATCGTGCTGGCCGCGTTCGCGCGGCGCCCGCGCCTCGGCCTCACGCTCGGCGCGGTCTCGCTGGTGGTGATGCTCGGGCTGGGGCTGGGGCTGACCGGGCAGGCGTTGCTGGTCTCGCTCGAAAGCGGTTTGCCGCTGCGCCCGCCGGCGGATGCTCCGCCGGGCGCGATCGTCATCCTCAGCGGCGAGGTCGATCACACCGAGGACGGATTGGAGCCGGGGCCGCTCACGCTGCAACGCCTGCTCGCCGGCGCCCGGCTGTGGCAGCGCACGCATCTGCCGGTACTGGTCTCGGGCGGCCCGCTCGCACCCGACGAGGCCCCGATCGCGCAAGTGATGGCGCAAACGCTGGAGCGCGACTTCCACGTCCCGGTGCGCTGGATCGAGAACCGCTCCGAGACGACGTGGGAGAACGCCGCCGACAGCGCGGCTATCCTGCTGCCGGCGGGCATACGTTCGGTCTACGTCGTCACCCATGCGTGGCACGAGCGCCGTTCGGTGCTGGCCTTCCGCCATTTCGGCCTGCTGCCGACCGCTGCCCCGGTGCCGCTCGACGTCGTCGCCGGTGGCCTCATGCCGTCGATGTCGGGCTGGTCGCGCAGCTACTACGCGCTGCACGAATGGGCCGGGCTCGCCGCCTATGCCTTTCGTGCGTGGCGGCAAGGGCCGGTATCGGGGCCAGCATCGGCGCCGTCAAACAGCGCGCCGTAGGCGGCGAACATCGCGGTCTCATCGTAGTCCCGCGCCGCCTTCGCCCGGTTCGCCGCGCCGATCAGCGCGCGCCGCTCCGGGTCGGCGAGCAGTGCATCCAATGACCGCGCGAGCGCCTGATCCTCCTTCGGTCCGATGAACGCCGCGTTCTCGGGGGCGAGCATCAGGGCCACGTCGCCCACCTCCGTCGCCGCCACCGGCAACCCCGCCGCCATCGCCTCGATCACCGACAGCGGCATCTGCTCGGTGTCGGACGACAACGCGAAGATGTCGAACCCGGCGTAGAGCGAGGCCGGCTGCGCGACGTGGCCGGTGAACGAGACTCGCTTCGCCACGCCGAGATCGGCCGCCAGTTGCGTGAGTTTTCCGCGCTCCGGCCCGTCGCCCACGATCACCAGCCGCGTCGGCCGGGCGAGGGAAGCGAAGGCGCGCAGCAGGCGATCCAGCGCCTTTTCCGGCCGCAGCCCCGTCACCGCGCCGATCACCGGCCCTTCACCTGAGAAACGCGCCGCCACCGCAGGGTCCGGCGCGGCGGCGAAGCGGGAAAGATCGATGCCGTTCGGGATGTAGCGCAGTCGGCGACGCGGCAGCCGCCAGATGTCGGTCGCGATCCGCTCCAGCGTGCGCGAGGGCAGGACGACCGTGCTTTGCCGCAGGATAAGCCGGCGGGTCAGCACGCGGCGGCGAATCTGGCGGTCCCGCTCGTCCGGCCCGAACCCATCCTCGATGTGGATGTGGCGCACCCGCGCGGCGAGGTTGGCGATAGCCCAGTCCATGGAGCCCCAATTATGCGTCACCAGCACATCCGGCGCGAGTGCGCGCAGCGCGCGGCGAAACGGGCGGAGATTGCCGAGCGTCTCGCCCTGGCGCACGGGCACGGCGGGAAATCCGATATCAAGCCCGTCGGCGAGGCGCTCGCGCGCCGTCTGATCGGGGTTCATCGAGACGATCAGATGGCGATAGTGTCGGCCGAAATGATTGGCGACCGCGGTGAACCGCACCTGCGCACCGCCGATGCCGAAGCCGGTAAAGACATGCAGCAAGGTGCGTGTGCGGAGAGGCTCATCCACGCACGACACACCTCATCGCGCCGGCGACACCGCGTTCAGTGCCGCCGTGAATCCGCTCGCGGACGCGATGAACGTCTCGATCGCGACTCGCGCCTGCCGCCGTGCCTCCGGTCCCAGTTCCGGAAGGTCCGGATCGGGCGTCAGCACCACCAGCACGGCTGGATTGCCCCCGCCGACAATGCTGTGCCATGCTTGGCGCAGGCGGAATCTCGCGCCGGGCACCACCGCATGGCCGTCCTGCCACAGCAGTGAGACGGC
>JBDTFI010000508.1:0-4787 GCA_039938035.1 Acetobacteraceae bacterium
GACGAGTGGCTGCGCCTCGCCGAGGCGCTGGTGTTCGCCTCCGCCCAGCCGGTCACCCCGCGCCAGTTGGGCCAATTGCTGCCGGACGGGATCGCGCCGGAGACTGTGCTGGCTGCGCTGCGCGCCCGCTACGCCGGGCGCGGCGTGGAACTGGTGGAGGTGGGCGGGGGCGTGATGTTCCGCACCGCGCCCGATCTTGCGCCCCAGCTGCGCACGGTGGTGGAGATGCCGCGCCGCCTGCCGCGTGCGGCGATGGAGACGCTGGCGATCATCGCCTACCAACAGCCAGTCACCCGCGCCGAGATCGAGGCCACACGCGGCGCGAGCCTCGGCCAGACGACGCTCGATGCGCTGCTCGAGGCGGGGTTGATCGCCCCGGCCGGGCGCAAGGAGACGCCCGGGCGGCCAACGCTGTGGGCGACCACGCCGGGATTCCTGACGCGGTTCGGCTTGCGCGACCTGCGCGAGTTGCCCCGGCGGGAGGACCTGCTGGTCGAGCCGCCGGGTGCGCTCGCGACGGAGGATGATGCGGGGGACCGCGGGCCGTCCCCTCCCCTCGACCCCCTTCCGCAAGGGGAGGGGGAGTAGAAGGGGCGTATCCGCCGTCGCCGTTTGCTGCTAGCAACCCCGGCCTGGAGAACCGCCACGCGATGTTCGACTTTGCCTGGTCCGAATTGGGAGTGATCGCCGTCGTTGCCCTGATCTTCATCGGGCCGAAGGACTTGCCGGTCGCGCTCAAATCAATGACGGGCATGATCAAGAAGGCCCGTGGCATGGCCTCGGAGTTCCAGACCCATGTGGACGACCTCGTCCGCGAGGCCGATTTGCACGAGGTGCGCAATCAGCTCACTTCGTTGCGCAGCTACGGCGCTAAGGGCGCGCTCGGAGCGCTCATCGACCAGGACGGCTCGATCCGGCGCAGCTTTGAAGATCCGCTGATAACCCCGGCGCCGACCCCCTCGACGTATGAATCCGCAAGCGATGTGGCGGGGGATCTGGCGGTCGCGGAGCTCTTGGAGGTCGGCGGCGAGATCGTCGCCGAACCAGCGGCGGCGGAGACGCAGCTTGAGGCGGGCCGCCCGGACACGCCGGCCTTCATCCCGCCGGGCATGGTGCCAGCTTCGATTGCCGCATCCGGCTGCGCCGAGCCGCCCGCCTTCATCCCACCCGAGTTCGCGCGCCTCGGGCCGGCCGCCTGACGACGGAAACAGCTTTGGCCGATCAAGACCAGATCATCGACGATCCGATCAACGACAAACCGATGCCGCTGCTCGAGCATCTGGTGGAGCTGCGCCGTCGCCTCATCTGGTCGGCCGCGGCGTTCATGGTCGCCTTCGTCGGATGCTACTACTTCTCCGGCGACATCTTCTATTTCCTCGCCCGGCCGCTGGCGAAGCTGCTGATCGCGCAGGGCAACGGCGACCCGCATCTGATCTACACCCAGCTGTACGAGGCGTTCTTCACCTACCTGAAAGTAGCGATGTTTGGCGCGGTGTTCATCGCCTTCCCGATCATCGCCTCGCAGATCTGGATGTTCGTCGCCCCGGGCCTTTATCGCAGCGAGAAGCGCGCGCTATTGCCGGTCATCATCGCGACGCCGGTGCTGTTCTTCATGGGCGGCGCGCTTGCCTATTATGTCATATTCCCAACTGCCTGGCGATTCTTCCTGAGCTTCCAGTCGCAGAGCGGGGCCGGCGGCGTGCCGATCGAACTCACCGCCAAGGTGGGCGAATACCTCGATCTCGTAATGCGGCTGATCCTCGCGTTCGGGGTGACGTTCCAGCTTCCGGTGCTGATCACGCTGCTCGCGAAGGTGGGCATCGTCACGCCGAAGGGGCTGAGCAAGTTCCGCCGCTACGCCTACGTCTGCATGTTCATCATCGCCGCCATCCTGGCCCCGCCCGACGTCTTCACCCAGATCGGCCTCGCCGTGCCGCTGATCGGGCTCTACGAGGTCTCGATCCTCTGCGCCCGCTTCCTCGGGCGGAAGCCGGTGGAGGCCTGATGCACGAGCTGCGCGCGATCCGCGCCGACCCCGAGGGGTTCGACGCGGCGATGGGCCGGCGCGGGTTGGGGCCGATTGCCGGCGATATCCTGGGCAAGGATGACGAGCGCAGGGGCCTCGTCACGGCGCTGCAAAAGCTACAGAGCGACAAGAACGCGCGTTCCAAACGCATCGGCGAGCTGATGCGGGCCGGCCGCACCGAGGAAGCGGCGCAGCTTCGCGCTGACCCCGGTCAGGACTTCGACGAGGACAGAATCCGGAATATCGACGGCGAAATCCAGGCGGCGCTAGAGGTTCTTCCGAACGTGCTCGACCCCGACGTGCCGGACGGCGCCGACGAGACCGCGAACCGCGTCGTGGCGTCGCACGGCGAACCCCGCGATCTCGGCTTCCAGCCCCGCGAGCATTTCGAGTTGGGCGAGACGCTTGGCATGATGGATTTCGCGACAGCCGCCAAGATGTCCGGTAGCCGCTTCGTGGTGCTGCGTGGCCCGCTCGCCCGGCTGGAGCGGGCGTTGGGGCAGTTCATGATCGACCTGCACACGCGCGAGCACGGCTACACGGAGATGGCCGTGCCGGCGCTGGTGAACGACGCCGCGATGTACGGCACGGACAAACTCCCGAAGTTCCGCGACGACCAGTTTCGCACCACCGACGGCCGTTGGCTGATCCCGACCGCCGAGGTGCCGCTGACCTTTTCGGTTTCCGGGGAGGTGCTGGCGGAGAAGCAGCTCCCGATCCGGATCACCGCGCTCACCGACTGCTTCCGCGCCGAGGCGGGCGCGGCGGGGCGGGATACGCGCGGGATGCTGCGCCAGCACCAGTTCCGCAAGGTGGAGTTGGTGTCCGTCACGCATCCCGACCGCAGCGCCGAGGAGCATGAGCGCATGACGCGCTGCGCCGAGATGGTGCTGCGCTTGCTCGAACTGCCGTTCCGCCGCGTCCTCCTCTGCGCCGGCGACACCGGGTTCGGTGCCGCGAAGACGTTTGATCTCGAAGCATGGCTGCCGGGCCAGCAAGCGTGGCGGGAGATCAGCTCGTGCTCGAACACGCGCGATTTCCAGGCGCGACGGATGAACGCGCGGATGCGCCCCGCCGACGGCAAGGGCCTTGCGTTCGTCCACACGCTGAACGGCTCGGGCGTCGCGGTCGGGCGGGCGTTGATCGCGGTGATGGAGACCCATCAGCAGGCGGACGGCTCGATCCTGATCCCTCGCGCGCTGTGGCCCTACATGGGCGGCATGGAGCGGATCAGCGCCGAGCGGTGAGTTCGATCTAACCGAGCAGCGCGGCTTTCACGACCGCGAGCCGATCCGCCAGCCCACGTTCGACGGGAATACCTGGAGCGCGCCGCAGATCGCGGCGGGCGAGGACGGTCGGGAGGGCGGCGGCGCGGGCGTGGCGGGGCGGTCGCGGGGCGTCCGGGGCCGGCAGCCATGTCCGGGCGATTGCCGCGAGTTCGGCCATCGCCGCGAGAGCGGGCGGGGCAAGCGGGGCGGCGATCGCGGCCTCGACCGAAAGCCCGTGGCGGGCCAGCACGTCGGCCGGCAGCAAGGAAAGCTGACGCCGAGCCAGTGCCGGCGCCGTTCGCAGCACGCAGGCGGCCCCGTAAGCCGCGCCCGACCCACGCAACTGCTCGGGGTTCGGCGCTCCGAGCAACCGTCCCGCCGCGACCGTGAGGCTTCCGGCAGCGCCGTCCAGATACGTTCGCCAGGCTTCCAGGGTCGGGATCGGTTCGACCTCGGACTCGCGCGCGTCGATCATGGTGCCGAGGTCGTTCCGGTCCAGCGTGCCCGCGTCAAGCGCCGCGCCGAGCGGGTCGGCGATCTCGTGGCGGCGATGGGCACCTTCGATGATTTCGCGCCACCACTGCAGACGGATCAGCGCCAGCATCGGTTCGGACACGACCGCGCGAGCGCGCGCGAGTTCGTGGTTGAACGCATACAAGACGAACAATGTCTCCCGCTGCTCCGCCGGGGCGAACAGCGCTGTCAGGAACCGATCGGGGTCGTGGCGCCTTACCAGTGTCGCGGCCGGGCTCAACCTTGACGCCCCTCCGGGCGGGCCATAGCTACTCGGCCTCGGGATCATTGCTTAACCCCATAACGGCGGAGAACGCCTATGGCCTTCGAACTTCCCAAGCTCCCCTATGCGTACACCGCACTCGCCGCGCGCGGCATGTGCCAGGAGACGATGGAGCTGCATCACGATAAGCATCATCAGGCCTATGTGACCGCGCTGAACGGGTTCGTCGAGAAAGACCCGCATCTGCAAGGCAAGTCGCTCGAGGAGATCATCAAGCTCTCGCACGGCAAGGCCGACATGGCGGGCGTCTTCAACAACGCCGGCCAGCATTGGAACCACACGCTGTTCTGGCAGGTCATGAGCCCGAACGGCGGCGGAATTCCCGGCAAGCTGGAACAGAAGATCATCGCCGATCTCGGCTCCGTCCAGGCGTTCAAGGACGCTTTCAAGGCCGCCGGAGGAAGCCAGTTCGGCTCCGGCTGGGCGTGGTTGGTGCAGGGCGCGGACGGCAAGCTGAAGGTGACGAAGACGCCCAACGGATCGAATCCGCTCGCCACCGGCGAAGGCAAGGCGCTGCTCGGCTGCGACGTGTGGGAGCACAGCTACTATCTCGACTTCCGCAACCGCCGCCCCGACTACCTCGCCAACTGGCTCGACAAGCTGGCGAACTACGAGTTCGCGGCGACGCAGCTCGTCTGAGCGCCTGTCGTCATGGCCGCCCCCGGGAGTTGATCCCGGGGGCGCGCTCAGCCGAACA
>JBDTFI010000509.1:0-13536 GCA_039938035.1 Acetobacteraceae bacterium
ATCAGCGCGACCGCGCGCAACCTCGCCGAACTCATGGCCAGCACCTGGGCGCATTTCGCTCACACCGGCCGCCCCGCCCACGACCGCCTGCCGGACTGGCCTGCCTACGACGCGGAGCGGCGGGCGACGATGGTGCTGGATGCGGCGTGCCGGGTGGCGGACGATCCTGGGGCGGAGACGCGGAGGCTGTGGCGGGAGATCGCGGCGTTGGGGTGAGGCTGCTCTCTACCCAGGTGGTCCGCGGTTCGTGTCACATAAGGATCGTCATATGACAAATGGCGGGCTACCAGCTTTTTAGAAATTGTGTAACTAGACTATGGCTGAGACGATGGTTCGCGGTTGGCCATCTTGTCGGCCAAGTCGCTCATTGAAGTCAACAGGTCCGCCAATTCGTTGAACGACAGGCTTGCTGGAACGGCCTTTTTCCCAATTGCCTCAATGTCGTGATTTGTTATCCAGATTGGCGCAGTCGCGTCCTTTGGAATTTCTCCATGCTCAATCCGTTCATCCATATGCTTTGCGGTGTAGTGGATAGCTCTCAGACGGTCGAAGTCGCTGCCGTCGTTCGTGTCGTATAAAGCCTGCTTCGAACCCTTGATAAGGAGTTGGAAACCTTGAAAACAGTAGGCAATGCATGTTTCAAAGTTCGACAGAGACCGGAAGTAGGGAGAAATGACGGTTCGCGGCGTGGTGACATATTCGAGCAGCGCATTACGAGCTTCTTTGTAGGCAAAAATCGCCCCCTCGGTCTTGCGCAGAAAATTAAAAACGTACGACCGTTTGTCAGAGGGCAGTTTCACACAAAAGGCAGTCATGAGAACAAATCTGCTGAGCCATGGGCCGCGAGCCAAAAGCTCCGGCGCACCGCACTCCGTCAGCAATGCGATCTTGTGCGCTACAAAACGATTAAGGAAGTAGTCTGAAGGTTGCATACTGGCTGGTTGCATACTCGCGCTCACCGATATTGTTCTTGGCACCATGAGCGCTTCATGCGCTGAGCCGCGGAATCGTCACCTGGCTGACGTTGTAGCTCTGCGCCAACTCCATTCCCTGCTGTGCCCGTGCTATGGTTGCACGTTTGGTCCGCGTGGCGAACTCACACCCGGCGGCAGCAATTGGGTAATCGTGTCGACGAAGCGCTGTGCGATGTCGATCACGTCTTGCGCCTCCTCGGCCGTTATGGGGGCTTGGGAGCCGACACCGTAATCGGCCACCTCTTTGAACTTGTAGGCCCGCGCCAAAAGAGAAGCGAGCGTGCGGTCAACACGCGGGTCGTCCTTCGTCACGCTGGCAAACATCGTACGCATGCCGCTATGGCTCTTCATGGCCTTGCCGGTGCTCTCGAAGACGAAGGCGTGGGCGGCGTGGTAAGCGGCAAGATAGGCTTCTTTCGCCGCCACTTGCGGCAACGGGAGCGCATTGATCGCTTTCGCGGCATCGAGGCACTCGCGCGCCTTGGCGAGATAGTCGGCGCTCTCGGGCTTCACAGGTCTAGCCCGTCCTTCCGCAACTCGCTCATGAAGCCGGTGCGTTCCCGATAAGCGGCGGCCGGGAACGGCAGCGCATTGATCACCGCGCCGGTGTCGTAGAGGATATCAGTCTCCACCTCCGCGAGCCGGGCCATCTCCTTGGCCCGCTCGGGGGTGCCGCGGAGAAATACCGCAACGTCGTAATCGGAGTCCGGCCGATGCTCGCCTCGCGCGCGTGAGCCATACAGCATGACGCGCTTCACGCGCCTGCCGTAGATTTCCACCACGGCGGCGCGGAAGCGCTTGAGCACGGGATCGTCGGGTGGTTTTTCCGTCATGGTGCTTCGATCGTAGCACGAACTGGGGATCGGGAGAATCTACAAAACACCAACTGGCTTAGCCGGTGACCGTTAATCCCCCGCCGTCATGCTCGCGCTTGGCGCGAGCATCCACGCGTCGGGTTCGGCGAGGTCCGAGACCACTCCGCCACGTCCCAGTCGATTGTGGGTGACGGCAGCGCCACCCAGAACGGCACCGCGTTGTCATGCGCGTCGTCCCCGCGGAGGCGGGGGCCCAGCGCGTTTCGGCGGTGAACGGCAGAGGTGTCGGGTAGACCCGACGCATCCCGATGCTCGCCCATCGGGCGGCTTGGAGGCGCGGGTGAAGAAAACCCCGCTTGCGCGGGGCTTTTTTTGTTTCGCATGGAGCGGACTGGTCGCACGTGCATCCCGTGCTCAGCCAAGGTTGCCATCACTGCCAGCGCCATCCATGCCATCGAGACGCCGTGCGGCGCGACGCGCCACGATGGTCAGCAAGCCCAAGCCCAACACGCCGCCGCCAAACATGGCTAGCGCCGGGGGTTCAGGGACCGCATGGACCATCGATACGTTGTCCAGCAGGGCCATCCCGGGAAACGGGGAGGGTGAATCGCCCAACCGACTCAGCGGGAGGAAGTTCAGCGTGGAGTCCGTCGGCGAAGTCAGGTTGAACGTGAACGACGCGTGTTGCCAACCGCTGAAACCGTGCTCCGGGATCGTAATCAGTGGCGTGGCGAAGGACTGATCGCCGAAGGATATCTGGAAGTGGTTCTGGGTGTTAAGGCCGTGCGTTGCGAGTTGGCTGACTGCCCAGTCGAAGGCAACGGTGTACACGCCAGCTCCGAGTCCCAAGATCGCCTGGTCCAGCCCGGCGCCGGGCACAACACCGTTGAAGACCAAAAACGGGCTATCGCCGCCCGGAGTTGCCGTGACGCCGGTCAGTGCCTCAGAACCGGTTTGCGACGAGGCCAGGTCGGGATACCAGGTGATCAGTGGCGTACAAAGAAAACAGTGGCTCGTCGCCACTTGCGGGATCCAGGGCGTGTAGTTTGCCGCGGTAATGGGTTGGGGAGTAGTGCCCGAGGCATCGGTGGGGATTTGGGAGAAGTCGCCGTTGGTGATGAGATTCGGCGTTGCCTGGGCAATGCCGACCGAACCGACGGCTAATGCCATGGCGATACCGAGGCTGAGGATACTGCGCTTCATCATGCTCCTTGTTCGCTTTCGCGAGTTATGGAATAACCATCAGACCTCGCCACCCCGCAAAAGGTTCCCGTTCTTCCTCGATCCGCGCGGGCGGGTCACGCGATCCGTCGCAGCGCCGCCTCCAGTTGGGCAAACCGCCCCTGATTCTCCTCCGCCACGTCGGCCGGCATGGAGTGGTAGCAGGAAAGTGGACCTAATCTGTCGAGACAGATTTCGTTCGGGTTTAAGCTGCATCCACCTCTTCAATCGCAGCGGAATGGCGCTGCCCCGTGCGGCGCTGTGTGCACGAATCCTGCACGTGCGTCACGGCGTCGTTCGTGCACTGCGTGGAAGAGCGGCAGGGGTCGCCTACGTGCCGCGCTCCGGAAACAGCCCCACCAACCCCGCCTCACTCGCCTCGCACCGCCCGCGCTCGGTGATCAGCCCGCTCACCAGCCGCGCCGGGGTCACGTCGAACGCCGGATTGGCGGCCGCACTCCCCTCGGCGGCGACGCGCACCGTTACCACTCGCCCGTCCGCCGCCCGTCCGGTGATGTCGGTGACCTCGGCGGCGTCGCGCTCCTCGATCGGAATGCCGGCGACGCCGTCCGCCACGTCCCAATCGATGGTGGACGACGGCAGCGCCACCCAGAACGGCACCGCGTTGTCGTGCGCGGCGAGTGCCTTGAGGTAGGTGCCGATCTTGTTCGCCGCATCGCCCGTCCGTGTCACCCGGTCGGCGCCGACGATCGCCAGATCGACCTTGCCATGCTGCATCAGGTGCCCGCCCGCGTTGTCGGCGATGACGGTGTGGGCGACGCCGTGCTTCCCCAGTTCATACGCGGTCAGCGCGGCGCCCTGGTTGCGCGGACGGGTTTCATCGACCCATACATGCAGATCGACGCCCGCCTCGTGCGCGACGTAAATAGGGGCAAGCGCCGTCCCCCAATCGACCGTCGCGAGCCAGCCGGCGTTGCAGTGCGTCAGCACGTTCACCACTCCTGGCTTGCGACGCGCGATCGCCTCGATCAGCGGTGCGCCATGCCGGCCGATGGCCTCGTTGCGCGCCACGTCCTCGTCGGCGATGGCGGCCGCCTCGGCGTAGGCCGCATCCACGCGGGCGGACACCGCCGTATTGCGAAGCCGGGTCAGCATCCGATCGAGCGCCCAGCGCAGGTTCACGGCGGTCGGGCGCGTCGCGGCCAGCGTCTCGGCCGCCCGCTCCATCGCCTCGCTCGACGCATCCACGCGCAAGGCGAGGCATAGCCCATACGCGGTGGTGGCGCCGATGAGCGGGGCGCCGCGCACCTGCATGGCGCGGATCGCGTGCGCCGCCTGATCCAGCGTCTCGAGCCGCACGATCTCCAATGTCCAGGGCAGGCGGGTCTGATCGATGATCCGCACCGCGCCGCCCTCGGCGGGGTCGATCCATATGGAGCGATAGCGAACGCCGTCGATCTTCATGAGCGCTTCATATCCGCTGATGCAGCACGCAGACGAGGGTGAACAGCCGCCGCGCGGTGTCGAAGTCGATCGCGATCTTGTTGGCGAGACGGTCGCGCAACAGCGCGGCCCCTTCGTTGTGCAGCGCGCGCCGCCCCATGTCGATCGCCTGGATGCGGGATTCCCGGCCCTCCTGGACAGCCTGCGAATAACTGTCGACGAGCAGCTGGTAGTCCTTCACGAGCCGGCGGAACGGCCCGAGGGCGAGGGCCACGATGACCAGGGGATGATCGTCGGCGCGGCGGATGTCGAAGGCGAGGCGGCCCTCGTGGATCGTCAGATGCAGGGCGTACGGGCCGGGCGGAGCCCCGTGCTTCAGCGGGGCGAAGCTGTTCTCCGCGGCGAGATCGGCGACCGCCTGGGCCCGGTCGGCCTCCTGGAGCGGCGAGAGGCGGGTCAGCGCCTCCCCGTCCAGTACGACGCGGGAAAGCCGCGCGTCCCCTGCCCGCACGTCTCCTGGCAGCGTTTCCCTGCCCGCCGGGGTCATTCGGCCGGTTCGGGCTGTTTCATCATCCCAAACGTCACCATCGCGCCCAGCACCGCGCCCTTGACCGGCTGGAGGAGCGCGAGGCAGAGCGCGACCGTCAGCGGCAGGAAGATCGCCGCCAATTGCCAGTCGCTGAATACATTCTGCGTCACCAGGATAAGCGGCACGACGATGTGGCCGACGATCAGGATGGTGAAATAGGGCGGCGCGTCGTCGGCCCGGGCGGAGCCGAGCGGGGCTCCGCAGGCAGCGCAGGCCGGCGCGATCTTGAGGAAGCGAGTGAAGGCGTGCGTCTCCCCGCAGGCGGGGCAAAGGCCCCGCAAACCGCGCCCGACGGCGGTGAAGAAGGGCGGCACCGGCCAGGGTGGCGGCACGGCCGTGCGGTTGGGCTGCCAGATGACGGGGGCCATGAGAGAGGCATCCTGTGTGGAAACCCGGCATAGCGCGGCCGGGGGCAACCCGCCATATCGGCACGCTTGCGTTGCCGCGCCAGAGGCCCAAGCATCGCCGCATGGCACGCATTCTGATCATCAATCCCAACCGCTCCACGTCCTGCGGCGATGGGATCGCCGCCGCCATCGCCCCGTTTTGCCATCCCGGGGGGCCGGCGCTCGACGTGGTCTCGCTGCCCGAAGGCCCGGAGGCGATCTATACGTGGCGTGACTGGCACGCCGCCGTAGAGCCGATCTGCCGGCGCATAGAGCGGGAACCCGCGGATGCCTACGTGATCGCCTGCGCCTCCGACCCGGGAATCGAGGCGGCGCGCGCGACCACGACGCGGCCCGTGCTTGGCGTGTTTCGCTGCGCGGTCGCCGCCGCGGTGGCGCGCGCCGAACGCTTCGGGGTGATCGCGATCGTGGATGCCTCCAAGGGGCGCCATCTGGCGGCGTTGCGCGCGATGGGAGTGGAGAGCCGGCTTGCAGGGGAAATCGCGCTAAACGTCACGATGGACACGCTGCTCGACCCAGCGGCGGCCCGCGCCCACCTGATCGCGGCGGCGCGGGAATGCGTGCGGGCCGGGGCGGAGACGGTGATCCTCGGCTGCACCGGCATGGCGCATCATCGCTCGGTGGTGGAGGCAGAGGCCGGGGTTCCAGTGATAGAGCCATGCCAGGCGGGGGTGGCGTTGGCGATAATGGCGATAAATTGAGGGCGCGCCTCGTGTCACGGGCGTAGACTCGCTGAACCAACGGTTCGGGAGGTGCGAATATGGCCGTCATCCGAAACCCGGTGCAGTGGGGGTGGGATCAGATCAAGGGCGCGGCCGTGGCCGTCGACTCGGTCTCCCACGATGAGCCCGAGGCGCTTCATGCACTGCGCCGCGCCAACCCGGCGGTCCGCCGGATCGGGCTTCGCGACATCCGCGATGCGCTGTCTGAAGGGCTTGCCGATTTCGGGGCCGCGCGAACCGACGTGGCGCTGCTGTGCATCATCTATCCGCTCGCCGGCCTCGTCTTCGCGCGACTGGCGTTCGGCTATGGCGTGATTCCGCTGCTGTTCCCGCTGGTCGCCGGCTTCGCGTTGATCGGTCCGTTCGCCGCCATTGGGCTCTACGAATTGAGCCGGCGGCGCGAGCAGGGGATCGAGGTCTCGTGGGTGGACGCATTCGGCGTGTTCCGCTCGCCATCGTTCGGGGCCATCCTTCGCCTCGGCCTCCTGCTGGCGGGAATTTTCCTGCTCTGGCTCATCGTCGCCGAAGGGCTGTACGAAATCACCCTCGGGCCGGGGCAGCCGGTCTCCGCCGGCGTGTTCTTCCACGAGGTGTTCCACACTTGGCGGGGCGGCGTTCTCATCGTGGCCGGAATCGGGATCGGCTTCCTGTTCGCCGTGCTGGCGATGGCGATCAGCGTGGTGTCCTTCCCCCTGATGCTGGACCGGGAGGACGTGACGGTGGAAACCGCGGTCGCTACGTCGCTGCGCGCGGTGCGCGCCAATCCTGGTCCGATGGCGGTCTGGGGTTTCGTCGTCGCCGCCGGGTTGGTGATCGGATCGATTCCCCTGCTGGTCGGCCTGGCGATCGTGATGCCGGTGCTCGGGCATGCCACCTGGCACCTGTATCGACGGCTGGTGGTGTCGCCCTGAAATCGATAGGCGGCTCCACGCGTCCACCCGGGACTAATCCCGCTCGAACCCGTAGACCTCCGGCAGGATGAAGATGGCCGCCAGCAGGCCGATGAGCGGGAAGATCGCGGTGAACAGCGTCGCATGGGCTTGGCCGATCGCCGCGAACAGTACGGGGAACAGGAAGATGCCCAGGAACGCCGGCAGTTTGACGAAGACGTAGGCGAAGCCGGTCGCCGTGCCGCGATACTCCGCCTTGGCCACCATGGCCGGAATGGTGACGACGTTTTCCGCGTCCCAGTAATGGCCCCACAGCATGGCGGCGGCGGCGAACGGCAGGATGCCGACATGGTCCGTGTAGAGCGCCGCGGCCGCGACCAGCAGGGACACGAACACGATGGCGAAGCCGGCGATGCTAAGACCACGCTGCCCGATTCGCGGCGTGATCAACGGGCCCACCCAGCCGGAGATCGCGGCGATGATGAAAAGGAGAAGCGTGACGACGCTGGTCCCCAGTATGCTCGACACGCCCACCATGACGAACAGCACCGGGATGTAGAAGGCGAAGGTTGAGAATTCGGCACTCTGGGCGAAACCGGCGATCCAGCCGAACAAGGTGGCGCGCCAGCGGATCGGGTCCTGCCTTATGTCGGCGAGGAAAGCGGTCGGGCGTGGCTTCGGGATGACGATGTCCTCATCCGGCAGCATGTCGAGGCTGTCGCCGTACATGCTCTTCGTCACCCGCTTGGCTTCGCGGAACCGGCCATGGCGGATCAGCCAGATCGCGGTCTCGGGCAGGTCGTGACGCAGGATGAAGATGACCGCGGCCGGCACCGCGCCCAGCCCAAGCGTAACCCGCCAGATCAGGTCGTGCGGCAGCTCGGCGACCAGGAAGATCACGATGACGGCGAGGGTGAGGACCTCGCCCACCGCGAACATGAACTGCCAGCGATTGCCCATGACCTCCCGCTCGCCGCGCGGCATGGACTCCATGATGTAGGTGTAGCCACTGGCGATGTCGCTGCCGAGGGGAATACCCAGGATGATCCGAATGACGACAAGCCACGCCATGCTCGTCGCGAACGCCTGCGCGAGGGCGAAGACGATGAACATCACCATGGTGGACAGGAACACCGTGCGACGGCCGATCTTGTCCGACAGCCATCCGCCGAGCAGCGCGCCGATGATGGCGCCGCCCTGCGTGCCGGCCGCGGCCAGGCCCAGCATCGCGGGCGAGGGATGGAAGATGTCGCGCAGGAAGATCAGGACGAAGGCGATCGAGTAGAGGTCCCACGCCTCCACCAGGATCGAGGAGATCATCACCCAGCCGATGAACTGGCCCTTCGGGTTGTAGTTGGTCACAAGGTAGTTGGCGGCGCGGTCCATGGCCGCCTGCTGCGACTGCGTTACCAAGGCTCGTCTCCCTCTCTCATGCGCACTCTACGCCTTGCTCATTCGTCGTTCGCAGTCGGCCGCCGCCAGTCGCTCCGGCTGCAACCTGGTCCCCAGCCCCGGTCCCGTCATCGGATAGACGAAACCGTCGCGAATGTCCGGCAGTTCCGTCATCACCTCCCGATACCAGCCGCTGGTGAAGGCGCGGACGGTCTCCTGGATCAACGTGTTCGGACAATTGAGCGACAGATGCACGGACGCGGTCAACACCACCGGGCCGGTGCAATCATGCGGGGCGACCGGGCGGCCCCAGGCCTCGGCGAGCGTCGCGATCTTCTTCGCCTCGCCGATGCCGCCGCACCAGGAGAGGTCGAGCATCACGACGTCCACCGCGTCGGCTTGCAGGAATTCGCGAAAGCCGCGCCGGGTCGAGACTGTCTCGCTCGCGCAGATCGGCACGCCGGTACGGGCGCGCAGGCTCGCCAGCAGATCGGCGTTGACCATCTTGATCGGGTCCTCGACCCAGAACGGCTGAACCTCCGCCAGCGCCCGCAGCACCTGCTCGGCGGCCGGCGGGGTCCAGAGCGAGTGCAGTTCCGCCATGATGTCCATCTTGCGGCCGACCGCGTCGCGGATCTTGCGGAATGGCCCGAGCGCATGATCGAGGTCGGCCGCCGAGATCGAGCGGCCCTCCGTCGCCTCGGCGGCGAAGTCGAACGGCCAGATCTTCATTGCGGTGATCCCTTGCTCCAACAAGGAATGCGCGAGTTCGTCGGCGCGGTGAAGGAACGCGTCGAGATCCTCGTACGGTCCGCTGGCGGTGTCCGCGTCGACGCCCCAGTTGTCCGTCTTCTGCCCGCCTCCGGCGCGGATGTACCGATAGCCGGCGCAGGTGTTGTAAATTCGGACCCGCTCATGCGAGAGGCCGCCCAGGCATTGGTGCAGCGGCTGTCCCGTGGCCTGGCCGAACAGATCCCACAGCGCGATATCGACGGCGGAGGCGGCGCGCATCTCCACCCCGCTGCCGGAAAACCCGAGATACTGGTTCTGCAATGTTCGTCCGTGCCGGTCCATTTGCAGCGCGGGTTTGCCGAGCAGGAGCGGTGCGATCGTCTCATGGATGTGCGCCTCGACGGCGCGCGGGCCGAAGAAGGTCTCGCCCAGGCCGATCAGCCCCTCGTCGGTGAGGACATGGAGCCAGAGCAAGTTCGGAAACTCGCCGAGTCTGATGGTCTCGAAGCCCGTGATGTTCACGCCAGCCCTCCCGGATGTAGCGTTTAGCCAGATGGCGGTTAGACGATCATATCCGAACGTCTCCAGACTCGGAATCCCGTCCCCCAGGTCGATCCGCCCGACGGGGCGACCGTCAACCCGCTGGTCAGCCGTGACCGCTTGCGCTTAACCTCCCAATCGGGAGGACAACACATGCACGCACCGACACGGCGCACCGTCGCCACAGGGCTCGGCGCGCTCCTCGCCGCGCCGCTCCTTCCCCGCCCATCGCGCGCCGACGAGACCGCGTTGGCCGCCGCCGCCCGCAAGGAAGGCACCCTCACCTGGTACATCGCCCAGGTCGACGGGGAGACGGCCGAGGACATGGGCCGCGCCTTCACCCGGCAATATCCCGGCGTGAAGGTCGCGGTGATCCGCACCACCGGGCAGGTCGCGTTCGAGCGGCTGATGCAGGATCTGAAGAACGGCGCGCCGCAATGCGACGTTTTCAGCACCACCGACATCGCCCACATGCCCTTGCTGATGAAACGCGACGCGCTGGCCCGCTTCGTGCCCGACAACGCCGCCGCGCTGGCGCCTGCCTTCAAGGGATTGGGCGAGGACGGGTTCTACTACCCGAGTACCTCTACGTTGATGATGATCATCACCAACACCCAGAAGGTTAAATCGGAAGATGCGCCGCGCGGCTGGAACGACCTGCTCGATCCCAAATGGAAAAGCAACGTCGCCTTCGGCCATCCCGGCTTCAGCGGCTATGTCGGTGTCTGGACGCTGGCGATGCGAGGCCTCTACGGCTGGGACTATTTCACCAAGCTGGCGAAGAACAACCCGCGCATCGGCCGCTCCGGCAACGACCCGATCACGCTGCTGAACGCCGGCGAGTGCGTGGTCGGCCTCGGCCCCCTCGCGACCACCTTGCTCAGCGCGAGCAAGGGCAACCCGATCGCCGTGCAGTACCCGACCGACGGCGCGGTGCTGTGCATCGGCCCGTCCGGGGTGCTCGCCTCCGCGCCGCACCCCAATGCGGCGCGCCTGTTCGCCAACTGGCTGCTCAGCCCCGGCTTCGGCACGATCGCCGCGGAGCACTTCGTCTATCCCGCGCGCGCCGATGCCCCGACGATCGTCGGGGCCAAGCCGCTCGGCGACGTGAAGCTGATCCGGCTCACCACGGCCGAGATCGCCAAGGGGGTGCCCGAGGTCATCGAGCAGTGGCGCGACACGTTCAGCTGATTCCGGGATCGCCTTCCGCGATACCCCTCCCCCTACCCCCTCTCGCAAGGGGAGGGGGGACTGGTTTACGCGAGTCCCCCCTCCCGTTGCGGGAGGGGGGTAGGGGGAGGGGTCGCCTACACGGCACCGCCGGCGGCGTGGTGCTGGTCGGGCTCGCCGTCGTCCTGGTCCTCCTGGTCGTCAATCCGCTCGCCCGCCTTGTCGCCACCAGCCTGCAAGACCCCGACACCGGCGCGTTCACGATCGCCAACTATCTCGCCGCGTATGGCAAGGAGCGCTACGTCCAGGCGCTGATGAACTCGCTGCGCCTCGGCGGGATGGTGACGATCCTTTGCCTCGTCTTCGCGTTGCCGATCGCCTGGGGCGTCGCGCGCACTGACATGCCGGGCAAGCTCCTCGTCCGACTGCTCGTCCTCGCCGCTTTCGTGACGCCGCCTTATCTCGGCGCGATCGGTTGGATCCTGCTGGCCGGTCCCAACGCCGGCTGGCTCAACCGGGTGTGGAAGGCGTTGAGCGGTGCGCATTCCGGCCTGTTCAACATCTATTCGTTTTCCGGCCTCGCCTTCGTCATCGCCATCTACTCGTTCTCCTACATCTTCATCTTCACCACCGCCGCGCTCGAGTTGGTGTCGTCGGAGATGGAGGACGCGGCGAATATCCTCGGCGCCGGACCTCTGCGCACCATGCTGCGCGTCACCCTCCCGCTGGTGTTGCCTTCCATCCTCGGCGGCGCCATCGTGACCTTCCTCGAAGCGATCGCGTTGTTCGGTTCGCCTGCGCTGATCGCCATCCCGGCCCGCTTCAACGTCGTCACGACGCAACTCCTGCAGTTCTTCTCGATGCCGATCCGCGTCGAGGTGGCGGCGGCCTACGCCATTCCACTTCTGCTCATCACGCTCGCGCTGTTCGGCGTGCAGCGCCGGCTGATCGGCAGGCGGGGCTTCGTCGCGCTCACCGGCAAGGGCGGCGACCGGCGGGTGATCGCGCTCGGGCCGTGGCGCTGGGTGCTGTTCGGCTACGCCGCGCTGCTGCTGTGCCTATCGGTCGTGCTGCCGTACGTCGCGCTCGGGCAAGCGGCGCTGTCGCGCGCGTGGGGCAGGGGGCTCAGCCTCGCCAACCTCACGCTCGGCAATTTCCGCTATTTGCTGTTTGAGCACGACACCGCGGGACGCTCCGTGCTCAACAGCTTCACCTTCGCCGCCGCCGCCGCCTGCATCGCGCTCACCCTGGCACTCGCCGTCGCCTACGTGGTCAGCCGCAAGGTCGTGCCGTACGCCGGCGTTTTAGGCTTCCTTAGCATGGCGCCGTTCGTGATCCCCGGCATCGTGCTGGCGATCGCCTTCTATGCGGCCTACGCGCCGCCGCCGCTGTCGCTCTACGGCACGCCGCTGATCCTTATCCTCGCCTTCGCCACCCGCTTCATGCCGATCGGCTACGCCAACGCGTCAGCCGCCATCCGCGCGATCAACCCGGAGATGGAGGACGCGGTGCGTATTCTTGGCGGCACGCGCCTGCTGGCGATCCGGCGCGTCCTGGCCCCGTTGATGCGGCGCGGGCTCGCCGGCGCCTGGCTGCTGGTGTTCATCCCAGCGACGCGGGAGCTGTCGACCGCAATGTTCCTCTATGGCCCGAAGACGCGCACCATGTCGGTCATGCTGATGGACATGAGCGAGGAGGGCAATTTCGAGCAGCTCGCCGCCCTCGGCTTCATCCTGCTGATCGCGACCCTGGTGCTCGTCGGCATCGCCTGGCCGCTGATCGGGCGCGACTTCATGCGCCGGCGCGAAACCCATTGAGGGGACGATGATGCACACCGGCCGCCGCGGCTTCATGTTGGGAACCCTCGCCGCCGGCTGCGTCGGCACCGCACGCGCGCAGGACACCGCGCCGCCGCCGATCGTCTTCGTGCACGGCAACGGCGACACCGCCGGCCTGTGGCTCACCATGCTCTGGCGCTTCGAGACCAACCTTTATCCGCGCGACCGCTTGTTCGCGCTCGACCTCCGCTATCCGACGGCGCGCACGCGCGACGACACGCCCGAGCCCGGGCGATCCTCCGCGCATGACGTGATGGAGCAGCTTGCCGCCGAGGTGACGCGCGTCCGCGCGCTGACCGGCGCGCCCAAGGTGATCCTGGTGGCCCAGTCGCGCGGCGGCAATACCGTCCGCAACTACCTCAAGAATGGCGACGGCGCGGCGCGGACCGAGATCGCCGTGCTGTGCGGCGCGGTCAACCATGGGATCATCGTCTCCGATAAATACCTCCTCGGCAGCGAGTTCAACGGCGCCTCGCCATTCATGATCGACCTCAATTCGACGCCGAAAGAGGTCCTGCCCGGCGTGCGCTACGCGACCATCCGCAGCGATCGTGACGATAAATTCGCCCAGCCCGACGGACGCTATCTCGGTTTTCCGGGCGTCCCCACGGGCCTGTCCTTCAACGCTCCCGATCTCCGTGGCGCCACGAAATTCGTGCTCCCTGGCGTCGATCACCGCGAGACGGGCTACTCGCCGGAAGCGTTCGCCACGATGTACGGTTTCATCACCGGGGGCCGTCCCCGCACGATCGCGATCGCCGCCGAGCAACGCCCGGTGCTGACCGGCAAGGTCAGCGCTTTCGAGGCTGGCGCGCCGACGAACATCGCCATCGCCGGCGCGA
>JBDTFI010000510.1:0-2640 GCA_039938035.1 Acetobacteraceae bacterium
GAGAGAGCCCGCGAGGACCAACGTGAACAGCGGGGACGTATCGGTGACGATAGGGCTGAAAGCCTCGCTCACCGGTTCGCCCGCAGGGCTTCACGAATAAGAGCACGCCCGCGTTCGCGCGCGGCCCGGTTCGGCCCCTCCATCGGCGCGATCGGAGGCCGAAGGCCGAGTTCGCCAAGCGCGCCGAGCACCTGGACATAATCCGCGAAGCCGCGCTCCTGGAGCGTATGCCAGGTGATCTCGCCGGCCGCGTAAAGCCGGACCAACTCGTTGCGTTCGTCGGGTTGCACGGGGCGCTCTTCCAGGGACTCAACTCATATCAGGAATTTTGCAATGCGGCCATTCGGCCGCCGCGCCACCCACAACCCGAACAGGCCCAGACCCAGCACGCCAAGCCCCGCCGGCTCCGAGACCGGTGCAGGATCGTTCGCCAGCGACACCAGCATCGACAGGTTCTGCGTGCTGAACGGAAATGTCCCGTCCGGATCGACGACGATCGCGCGCGCCCCGGCAGGCACCGCGTACGGCAGCGCGGGATCGCCGATGCCGATGAAGCCGCCGCTGACACGCTCCCCGCCACCTTCGGGCACGCCGTCGATCACCAACTCGGCGCCGGGAACCGTGCCGCCGGCGGACGGCAGGAAGAATTCCGCCATCGAGAATGTCGCGGCAGCCGAATTGTGCAGCGAGAACGTGCCGGCGAACCGCACTTGCCTCGCCCCCGGCAGGAGCAAATCGCGGTCGTTATACGTATCGTCGGTCAGCACATGATCCGTGCCGCCGGCCGCGATCACCAGAGGTGCCAGCGTGAACCCGTTCGCCTCGATCCGCAACGTGCCCGGCTGGGAGTCATCGAACCAAAGCCAGTCCGCTCGGGCCGGCTCGGCGCAGACGACAACCAAGGCCACAAGACCGGCGAGGAAACGCACAACAGCGGCCATAAGCCGATTCTCCAGCGTCGTCGCCGGAGAGACTAACTCACGGAACGGTTGTGTAGAAGCACCATTACGCAACCCGCGGCGACGGTCCCCGCCCCAGCCCGCTCGGCACCTCGATGTCGATCTCCAACGTCGAGGCGACGCTGCCGCGATCGAGCTTCACCATCACCTTGTCGCGGTCCACCGTGACGTGCTTGGCGATCACCGCCAGGATCTCCTCGCGCAGGATCGAGACCAGGTCGTTCTTGCCGACCACCGCGCGCTCGTGCTGGAGCAGGATCTGTAGCCGCTCACGCGCGACGGGGGCGGAATCGCGACGGCGAAACAGCGTCAGCAGATTCATGCGATCGCCCTCCCGCGGCCGAACAGCTTGCCGAAGAAGCTCGAGCGTTCCGCCGGGATGCTGATCTCCACCGTCTCCCCGCGCAGCCGCTTGGCTGCCTCCATGTAAGCGCGCGCGGCGGGGCTGTTCGGGTTGTTGATGGTGACGGGCGTGCCGAGGTTCGAGGCGCGCAGTACGTCCTGGCTCTCCGGGATGATGCCGAGCAGCGGGATCGACAGGATTTCCAGCACGTCCTCGGTCTTCAGCATCTCCCCACGCTGCGCGCGCCCGGCGTCGTAGCGCGTCAGCAGCAGGTGCTTGGCGATCCGCAAGCCCTTCTCCGCCCGCTCGGTCTTGCTATCGAGCAGCCCGATAATGCGGTCGGAGTCGCGCACCGAGGACACCTCCGGGTTGGTCACCACCACCGCCACGTCGGCGTGTCGCATCGCGAGCGTCGCCCCGCGCTCGATACCGGCGGGGCTGTCGCAGATCACCCAGTCGAACTTCTCGCGCAATTCGTCGATCACCCGGGCGACTCCGGCCTCGGTCAGCGCATCCTTGTCGCGGGTCTGCGAGGCCGGTAGCAGCGACAGGTTATCGAGCCGCTTGTCGCGGATCAGCGCCTGATTGAGCTTGGCGTCGCCCTGGACGACGTTGATGAGGTCGAACACTACCCGCCGCTCGGCGCCCATCACCAGGTCGAGATTGCGCAGCCCGACATCGAAATCGACGACGACGACACTCTCGCCCGTCTGCGCCAGCGCCGCGCCGAGGGCGGCGGTGGACGTCGTCTTGCCCACGCCGCCCTTGCCGGATGTCACGACCACGACTTGCGCCATCGGCTCTCCCCTTTTGCCCGTTCAGTCCATCGCCGCGATCTGCATGTGCTCGCCGTCGAGCCATGCCTGCACGGCGCGGCCGTGCAGCGTCTGGTCCATGTCGTCGGCGGTCTTGTACACGCCCTCGATCGCCAGCAGCTCGGCGTGCAGGCGCGAACAGAAGATGCGCGCCCGGCGCTGCCCGCCAAGCCCGGCGACCGCGCGGCCGCGCAGCGCGCCGTAGATGTGGATCGACCCGCCGGCGACGATTTCGGCGCCGGAGGCGACCGAGCCGATGATCGTCACGTCGCCCGCCTCATGCACGACCGACTGCCCCGAGCGGATAGCGTGGGCGAGTACCAGCGACGCCCCCTCGGCAGCGGCCGGTGGCGCGGCGGCCGCTGCGGCGCCGGGATGCTCGTCCGGCACCGCCACCGGCTTTCCCTTGCCGGCCGAGCCGATCGGCCCGCCCCATTTGGCGACATCGCGCCAACTCGGGTGCGCGCCCTCGGTGCCGATCACCCGGATGCCACGCTCGGCCATTGCCCCAATCAGCCCGGCG
>JBDTFI010000511.1:0-5671 GCA_039938035.1 Acetobacteraceae bacterium
CCCCCGGCCACGGACGTCCCATATCGAGGCCGCACGGGACAGGGGATCGGATGATGACGACGCGGACGCACGCCACGAAGAACGACCTGAAGGACAACGCCAAGCAGGCGTCGATCGAGTTGTGCAACGCCCGCCTCGCCGACGCGATCGATCTCGCGCTGATCACCAAGCAGGCACATTGGAACCTCAAAGGCCCGCGCTTCATCGCCATCCACGAGATGCTGGACATGTTCCGCGGCCAGCTCGACGTCCACGTCGACACGATCGCCGAGCGGGCCGTCCAACTCGGCGGCACCGCGCTTGGGACGACGCAGGTGGTGGCGAAGGCCAGCACCGTGAAGTCCTATCCGACCGACATCTACAAGATCGACGATCATTTGCACGCGCTGATCGACAGCTACGCCAAGGTAGCGAACGCGACGCGCAAAGCGATCGACGAAACCGGCGATCCCGATACCGCTGACATCTTCACCGCGGCCTCCCGCGATCTCGACAAGGCGCTGTGGTTCCTCGAGGCGCACATCCAGGAGGCGTCTTGAGCGCCGGCTGTTAAAAGCTTGTTCGCACCCGTGCCGGCACGCCAGTGCAGAGCGTCAATAGTCGGGTGAATCCGCGGCGCCAGATGTCCTTCCGCCGCTCCGTCACTTGCGCGATGGCGAAACACAGGAGCGGCGGAAGGATCAGGAGGGGCAGCCGCACATGCCATGACACGGCGCTGCCTGGAAGGACGGCGCGCAGAAACATCAACAGCGGAAAGTGAAACAAGTAGAGCGTGAATGTCATGCCGGCAAGCCGGCGTACCAGGGTTGCCATGGTGGCCGGCAGCCACGCCATCCAGGACGCCAGCGCCGCGGTACCCAGCAGATGCGCGGCGAACAACAGGCCCACGACGTAGTCCTGGAGCAGTTGCGGCCGGTCCAGAATCGGCGGCACGCCAGCGAATTCGCGCCCATGGCGGCGTGCCCACATCTCGTATCCCACCCACAGCGCGAGTGGCAGGAGCAGCAAGCAGGCGCTGAACGCCGGCGCGGCGGGGCCATCCGTGCGCGCGGAGCCACCAACTCCCGAGGCCCGCCAGCCAAAGCGGGAACAGCACGACGATCCGCGGCCCGGCGATGATGACCGCTGCCGTCGTTCCGGCAATGCGCCACCGGGCTGGCGCGAAGAACGCCACGCCGAAGATCACGTAGTACCAAACCTCGTAGCCCAGGGACCAGTACGGCCCGTTCGACCCCACATCGGCTTTCAGACCCCACATCTGGTTGGTGAACGTCAGCGCACCGAACGCCTGACGTACCGGGTGCCCGGGCACGTAGAGCGGCTGGACGTGTGCGAGGGCCGTGTAGATCCCGGGTCCGATCGCGGACCCGATGGCGTCCAACGCCAGCGTTGCCAGGACCGCCGGGAACGCGACCGAGTAGATGCGCGCCGCCCGGCTCACGGCATAGAGGCCGCCCGACGTTTCCCGCGTGAAGGATGCGTAGCCGATGACATACCCGGACAGCACGAAGAATACGTCGACAGCCTCGGCGCCGTAGGGGTACATCTGCCAGAGCAAGCCGCCGGTGAGGAAAGCCGAACAGTAGTGCGAGAGGAAGACGGTAAAGGCAGCCGTGAAGCGCACGGCATCGAGGTAGAGAGAGGTCGCGTGATCCATGCCGGCATTTCGGTTCATAGGTGAGGACTTATACCGGTGCGACCCCCGCCGACGACAATCGGAACCGCGGGCGCGCCGCTTCACGCGATCTTGACAAGGCGCCGTGGCGATGATCGCGTCGTTCGCGCTCCACCCGATCGGCGTCCTTCGCACGCCGTTCCGCACCCTGGCCGACTGCCCGCGCAATGGCCGCCTTCCGGACCCGCCGCCCCCCTGCGCGGCGCATGTCCTGCCGGAGTACGGCGCCGGGCTAGCGAGCCTGGAGGGGTTCAGCCACCTGATCGTCCTCTACTGGCTGCATCAGGTCGACGGCGCGGCGCTGGTCCTGACTCCGCCCTTCGACCGCTCCCCGCGCGGCGTCTTCGCCACCCGCGCGCCATGCCGACCCAATCCCATCGGCCTCGCCGTCGTCGCCTTCGACGGCTTCTCCGATCCGTTGACGCTCCGCCTGCGCTACCTCGATTGCCTCGACGAGACGCCGCTGCTCGACATCAAGCCCTATCTGCCGAGGACCGACAGCGTGCCCGATGCAAGCATGGGCTGGCTCCTCCCCGCGACAAACTGATTTAGTTGACAAAAAGAAAATTCTGCGCGCGAATCTCCGGGGTGGCTGGGATGCGGCTATCCCGCCCGACCGGAGGGATGAGACATGGCCATCGTCGTCGTCGCCGGCAGCAACAACGACAACAGCTTCGCGGTCATCGACTTCTCGATCCCCGCCAGTCCCGTCAAAGCCCTCGCCACGCCGCCCTTCTCCGGCGGCTGCATGGTGGATTGCAATGGCACGCTCGCCGCCGCGGGCAATTACAATGGCGGCCAGGTCGCAATCTTCGACATCTCCAACCCGGCATTGCCGGTACTGGTGGGCTCGATCCCCACCGTCCTCGGCGGCATCGGCGCTATCTCGTTCGACGGCTCGCACGTGCTGGTCGGCGAGGTGAACGGGCAGCGCGTCATCCTGATCGATGCCACCAACCCGGCATCCCCATCGATCCTGTCCACCTTCACCAGCGCGATCGCCAGCATCTCCGCCATCGCGCTCAAGGGCACGCTCGCGGTGGCCTCCGGCCCCAACGATCTCTCCTTCGTCGTGCTGAACTACGCAAGCCCGACCACCCCGACGCAGGTGCAGTTCGTGCCTGGCACCGGCGGCGTCTTCTTCAATGGTGGAGTGACGTGCGACCTCGACGGCACGCACGCCGCCCTGGCCGACTATGGCGGCGGCAACGTCTATCTCTTCAACGTCGCCGGTGGGACACCCACGCTGCTTGGCCAGTATGCATCGGTTCAGTCGGGCGTCTCGTCTATCTCGATCAGCGGCAACATCGTCGCCGCCGCGTCGACCAACGACTTCACGATGACGCTGGTCAACTTCCAGAATCCGGCAAGCCCGACGGCGACCAATACAGCGAGCGGCCTTGGCGGCGGCGCGACGGTCAAGCTGGCCGGCAGTTATCTGGCGGCGGGCGCCATCAATGACCTCGACGTCACGCTTTTCAGTGTAGCAGGCACCAGCGCGACGGCGCTCGGAACGGACAACACCACGCTGGCCTCGATCGCCACCCTCGGCTTCACCAGCTTCACGCCGGTCACGCCCGAGCCGCTGATCGCCGCCTCGCCCGCCAGCCTCGCTTTCGGCGCGGTGCGCGTGAACACGACCTCGCCCGCCCAGACCTTGACCCTGAAGAATACCGGCACCGCCCCACTCAACGTCACCGCGCTGAAAACGAGCATCAGCCCGTACGTCGCCTCGCCGTCCGGCACGCTTGCCGCCATCGCGCCCGGCCATAGCAGCGCTGTCCAGGTCCAGTTCACGCCCACCGCCGTACAGTCGTACCCGGCGGCGCTGAGCATGACGACCAACGACCCCGCGCACCCCACCGTCTCCATCCCCTTGAGCGGCAGCGGCGGCTATCCGCACATGGTGGTGCCGGGCCCCCTCGGCTTCGGCAATGTCGCGATCTGCCTCTCGCACACGTTGAACGCGACGGTCGGCAATACCGGCCCGGTGGACCTGCATTTGTCGGCGATCGCCACGACGGGCGCGGGTTTCAGCGATTCCGGCGCGTCGCTCACCGTGGCGGCCGGCGGCAGCGCCGGCATCGCGGTCACCTTCAAGCCGGCGACGACGGGGCCGCTGGGCGGAACGCTGAGCTTCCTCTCCGACGATCCCACCAACCCGACCGCCAGCGTGGCGTTGAGTGGCGTCGGAACGCCGGAGCCGCCGCCCGCCATCTCCGTCTCGCCGTCGGCGATCAATTTCGGCGCGGTGCCGTTGCAGTATTTCGTTGGCATCGCGGTAACGGTCGCCAACACCGGGCCTTGCGAGGACCTGAACGTCACGCTGACCGTCGCCGGCGCCGCCTTCCTGCTGACGACCGGCGACCCGACCACCCTGCCGGTCACCAATCCGCCGATCAACGACACCATCGCGGGGGCGACATCGAAGAACTACACCGTGGTGTTCGGGCCGACCGCCCTCGGATCCGCGGCCGGAATGCTGACGATCACCAGCAACGATCCAGCGCATCCGTCGGTGAGCGTGCCGCTCAGCGGCACCGGCGTGAACGTGTCGCCGGCGGCGATCGAACTGATCCTCGATCGCTCCGGCAGCATGGCGACCGCCGTCACCGGCGGAACAAGGATGACCGCGCTGCAAAGCGCCGTCAGCATGTTCGCCGAGCTGATCATCCCCGATACCGGCTTTTCCATGGGATCAGTGCAGTTCGACACCACCGAGGCCGTGCTGACGCCGCTGGCCAATTTCGACGCCACGCAGCAAGGCGCGATCATCGCCGGCGCGAATTCGCTCTCCCCGCGCAATCTCACCTCGATCGGCGGCGGTCTCCAGCTCGGCCAGACCAGCCTCGCGACCTCGATGATGCCGCGGAACGTGGCGATCGTCTTCACCGACGGCTACGAGAACACGCCGCCGATGATCGCCGCGGTCGAGCCCGGCGTGATCAGCGCGGGCATCGAGGTCTACGCGGTCGGCCTGGGCGATCCCGCCTATCTCTCGGTCGCCGCCTTGCAGCAACTCGCCGCCAGCTCGAACGGGAAGTTCTTCCAGACCGCCGATCCGCTGGTGCTGCGCAAGCAGTTCGTCGAGGTCCTGGCCGACGCGTTCCGCCTGAACATGGCGGTGGACCCGATCCTCGATTTGCAGCAGGGCGTCCCGGTGACGGTCCCGGTCAACATCACCAGCTGCGAATCCCGGATCAGCTTCGTGCTGCTATGGGAAGACCCGACCGCGCAGATCCAGTTCACGGTCCGCGCCCCCGACGGCACCATTTTCGGTGCCTCCACGGGCGCGAATAATCGCCTAGTGCGCTATGTCCAGCGCCCCGGCTACCGCTTCTTCCAGATCACGCTGCCGCCCGGGCCGACGCGGACGATCGGCCCCAACCAGCTTGGCCAGTGGCAGATGCTGATTGATCCGGTCGCCATTAGCGCCGGCACCACAAGGGCGTCGACCAACGTGCTGGTGGAGAGCGAATTGCAGATCACCGCCCGCGTCCAGGCATCGGCCGTCGGCGCCCCGATGTCGATGCTGGTGGAGCTGATCCATGCCGGCTCGGTGGTCAGCAACGCGAAGGTGGCCGTGAAGCTGACCGCGCCTCTCGCCTCGCTCGCGCATTTGTCGACACCGCTCGTCCGTCATCGCGCGGTTGCCGCGGACACGCACCATATCCCGCCTGCGTTGCAGATCCTGACCAAGACCCACGTGACGCATTACCAGGCCCACTTCAACAAGCGCCTGTACGTACCCGAACTGCCGGCGCCGCGCGTCGACAGCGTCTATCACGCCGAGGTTTCGGCGACCGGAAACGCCTGTGGCGGCGCGTTCGAGCGCTACTGGTCCACCTCGTTCTATGTCGGGCCGCGAGGCAAGCGGGGGCCGGCAGAGGGGCGGTAAGTCCATCCCACGACAGGCAAGTTGACTTGCCCGCACCGCTTCGTCACCTTGCGCCCGAATCAGGACGCGCCGCCGACGCAGAAGCAGCGGGGCAACGA
>JBDTFI010000512.1:0-7472 GCA_039938035.1 Acetobacteraceae bacterium
CGCGGGCGTTCGCGCACGCCTTCCTCGATCGCGCCGTCCCGGCGGTGGGAAGCACCGTCGCGACCGCCCCCCAGACGCTGCACCTGCGCTTCACGGAGGCGGTCGTCGCGCATTTCTGCACCGTGCAGGTGCTGGACGCGCGCGGCCAGCCGGTCGCGACGGGAGCGCCGCGAGGGGACGATGGCGGGCGCACGCTGGTCGTCGACCTGCCGAAGCTCGCCCCCGGCGCCTACACCGTGGTCTGGCACGTGACGGCCGAGGACACGCACAGGACGGAGGGACGCTTCGGCTTCTCGATCGCGCCGTGAGCCCCTCGGCCGTGCTGGTGCTCCTGCGCGGGGCGCATGTGGCAGCGCTTCTGTCGGTGTTCGGGACGCTGGCCTTCATGCGGCTGATGCCGCCGGCCGACCTCGCGCCGGCCCGGCGGCTGCGCCGTCTCGCGGCATGGAGCGCTGCTGCCGCGCTTGCCCTGGGAGCGGCGTGGCTGGCGGCGGAGGCGGGGGCGGTCGCGGGGGTGGACGGGGTGGGACGCGCCGTGGCGGCGATCCCGGAGATGCTGGTGTATTTCCAGTTCGGACGCCTGCTTCTCGCGCGCCTCGTTCTGTTGGCGGTGGTGTGCGCCCTGTTGCTCGTGTGGCGCGGCTCGCGCGCCTGTCTCGTGCTGAGTGCCGGGGCGGTGGGATTGCAGCCGCTGCTGGCCCATGCCGGCGCCATTTCCGGCGGGCGCGGGGACGTGCTGGTGGCCTGCGAGATCGTCCATCTGCTGGCGGCCGGCGCCTGGGCCGGCGGGTTGCTGCCGCTGCTGCTGTCCATGCGGGCCTCGCCAGCGGGCGAAAGCGCGCGGTTGCTGCGCCGCTTTTCCCGCCTCGGCGTCGCCTCGGTGGCGGCGATCGTCGCCAGCGGCGTGACCCAGCTTGGCATCCTGACGCGCGGCTTCACCGGCCTGATCGGCAGCGCCTACGGCGCGGCGCTGGCGGTGAAGCTGGCCCTGATCGCCGCGGCGCTGGTGCTGGCGCTGCTGAACCGCTCCGTGCTGACGGCGCGGCTGCTGGGTGGTCGGCCGGACGAGGCGCGGCGCGCGGTGGACGCCTCGGTGGCAGCCGAGGCGGCGCTCGCGCTCGGCATCGTCCTGGCGGCCGGCTGGCTCGCTAGTCTGGCCCCGGGCGGGTAGGGCGTGGGGAAGGCCTGGCGGCTATGCCCTCGGATATCTCCGAAGGCGGCGGCGAAGCGCGCCGAATCCGACTAGACCGGCGCCGAACAGACTAATGGATTCCGGCTCCGGAATCGGGACGATCCGCAGGACGGAAACGTTGCTGTCGCTGAACGAGGTGGTGAACAGGGCAGCGTCATCCGAAAAATATGAACCGGTTCCGAAAGCGGGATCCGCGCCCAACGACGAATTCAGCTTCTGTCCCATCGGATCATACAGGTCGGACCCGCCGGCTGCGCCCCCCAAGTTGAAGCCTGGATCGCCACCGGCGGAGCCTGGATCGCCGCCGGCGGAGCCTGGATCGCCGCCGGCGGAGCCGATCGCGGACGCGCTCGCGTGCGTCATTTCGGTGAGTCCGTTCTCGGTCAGCACCTTGAATATCCCGCCCAAATCGGTGTTGCTGACGAAATCAAGAGCGTGAGCGGAACTCGCATAATAGATACCGCTGCCTCCGTTCACGAAGCCGTGGTTGTCGTACAGATCCGCTGCGGAGAAATGATCGAGCAGATTTCCGTTCAGGTCGTAGTTCCGCAGGATCGGCGCACCGACATCCCCGCTCTCGGTTCACCCGGCGTGCGCGAGGGGGACGGAGATTGCCAGCGCCATCCCGACCGCGACTGATAAAAGACGGAGGCGCATCGATACTCTCGTAAAGCGACCCCGTATGACGCAATCCCCAGTCGATGTCCATGCCAAAACTGGGATTAGCCGCGTTTTTGACGCAATCACGGGGGCAAGGATTCGCGGCTGGTGCGACCGCACGATGATTCAGGCATCGGCGTGGTATCGTGGCGCATTGTCGGAAGGGCGAAAGGAATGCCCGAGAAGCCAAATTTCGTCCTGGTGCCCGGTCCGGACGCCGAGCCCGAGCCGGATCCCCCCTCTTCGCGCCGCACCGGGGTGTCGGCGCTGGCGCGGTTGCGAGCGCTCGCCGCGGTTGCCGGCGCGTTGCTGTCGTTTCGGGGCGGGGCGCTTGCTGAGGCCGAGCGGCTGCCGCCATCCAAGTCAACTTACGCGCCGCGACGCCCGCGCCTCGTGTTCGGCTTCGACGCCACCGCCTCGCGTGAGCCGGCCTGGGCCGCGGCGCGGCAGGTAACGGACGCGCTGGTACGCGCACTACCGGGGGAGTTGGATGTCGCGCTGGCGGTGCATGGCGGATCGCGCTTGCACACGTTCACCGAGTTCACCGCCAGTCCGGCGGCCTTGCGCGACCGCGCGGCGGCGATCCGGTGCATTGCGGGCCACACGCAAATGCTGCCCATCCTCTCGCGCGCCCTCGCCGCGCCGGGTGTGCGGGTGGTGACGTATATCGGCGACGTCTTCGAGGAATCGCCCGGGCGCGCGCGCAAGCTCGCGGACGAGATGGGGCGGCGCGGCGTCAGGCTCTTCGTGCTGCACGACGTGGCCGACTGGAATGCGCGGCGGGACGCGGAAATCTTTCTCGATCTGGCCCGCCGCACCGGTGGCTGCGTGTTGCCGTTCGACGCCAACGCACCGGACCGGCTCAGGGAAATGCTGGCAGCCGTCGCGGTGTACGCGGTCGGCGGCGAGACGCTCCTCGAGCAGAAGCGGGCGATGCTGCCCGGAGCGGCGATGCTGCTCAGGCATCTGGGCCAGGATCCTCACGGGTGAGGCATCGCTCAGTACCGGATCACGCCCATCCGCCGGAACGCGGCGTTGATGCGCTCGGCGTAAGCGTTGAAGCTCGGGTATTCGCCCAGATGCGCGGGGCGCGGGCGGGGCAGGTCGATGGCGATCTCGTCGACGATCCGCCCGGGGCTCGGCGACATGACCAGGACGCGGTCCGACAGCCCGATCGCCTCGTCGATGCTGTGGGTGATGAACAGCACAGTCTTGCGCGTCTCCAGCCACAGCATCTCCAGGTCGTGGCGGATCTGCGTGCGGGTGATCGCGTCGAGCGCGCCGAAGGGCTCGTCCATCAGCAGGATCGACGGCTTGTGGATCAGCGCCCGCGCGATCGACACGCGTTGGCGCATCCCGCCCGAGAGTTGCTTCGGATAGTGGCCCGCGGCCTCCGCGATGCCGACCTTCTCCATCAGCGCCCGCGCCTCAAGCCGCGCCTCGGTCATCTTCAGGCCGCGGATCTGCGGCTGGAGCAGGATGTTGTCGAGCGCGGTGCGGAACTCCAGCAGGAGATGGTCCTGGAAGACGATGCCCACGTCGGTCAGCGGCCGATCGAGCCGGGCGCCGTCGATCCGGATTTCTCCGCGCGAGGCCGGGTTGAGACCGGCGCAGAGCAGCATCAGCGTGCTCTTGCCGCAGCCGGATGGGCCGATGAGGCTGACGAATTCGCCGGCTTCGATCTCGAAGGAGACGTCATCGACCGCGGTGAAGCCGCCGAACAGTTTGCTGACGCCGATGCCGATGATGGCGGCTCCGCCGCCCTCGGTCACTGGCATTTCGGCGGATCGGCGGGAAGCAGCGCGTCGGTGTAATAATCGCTCACCGGCTTCGCCTTGGGCAGGTTGAGATAGGCGGTCAGCAGCTCCCAGGTGCGCGTCCACACCGGCCGCGGCACCTCGCCGAGCGCGGTCGCGCCCGGCGCGCAGAGCAGGGCGAGGTCAACCCGGAGCTGCTTGGCGATCTGATCGGTGCTGGCGGAGGGGTATTGGGCATGCACTGCCTCGGCCGCCGCGTCGGGGTTGGCCCGCGCCCGCGCCCAACCCTCCAGGCTCACGGCGATGAACGCGCGGAACAGGTCGGCGTCCTTCTCGATGCGGTCATCGCGCGCCACGATCGACAGTCCCACGGTGGGGACGCCGATGTCGCGGTAGTAAAGCTCGTTGATCTTGAACCCGCGGTCGGTGATCTGCACGCCCTGGAAGTCCGCCCCGGCGAGGATCGCGTCCACCCGCTTTTGCAGCAGCGCGCCGACCAGCGCGCCGGGGTCGATGTTCACGACGTTCACCTTGCCGGTGATGCCGTTGGCCGAGAGGATCGCGTCGAGCAGCGTGGTCTGCGCGGTGCCGGGCTGCACCGCGAGGCGCTTGCCGATCAGATCCGCGGGCTTCTCGATATGCTCGTCGGCCAACGAGATGATCGCGAAGCCGTTGGTTTGCAGCACCGGCGCGATGATCTTCACCGGCGCGCCCACCGAGCGGAGCTGCATCGCGGCCGGCGCATCGGCAAAGCCAAGGTCGGCCTGTCCCGTCGCGACGAGCTGCGCCGTGGTCGCGGACCCCTTGCCCTCCTGGATCGTCAGATCGATGCCGGCCTGCTTGTACAGCCCCAGCGACTGCGCGTAGATGAAGCCCGCTTGCGGGCCGCCGGCCAGGAAGTTCAAGATGAAGCTTAGCCTGCGCGCCTGCTGCGCCTGCCCCGGCCAGGGCAAGGCCGCGAGCAGGACCGCCACGAGAAGCATGGTCTTTTTCATCCCGTTTCCCCCGTTGGGCTACGTTGCTAGCGGCGTTGCCACGGCATCAGAAAGTTCTCGATCAGTTGGACCGCATAGCTGAAGATCAGCCCGACCAGGCTGAGCGCGACCAGCACCGCGAAGATCAGCGGCATGTCCATGTAGCTGGTGCCGCGCAGGAGCAGGTATCCGAGGCCGGCGTTGGCGCCGACGAACTCGGCGACGATCGCCCCGGTCGCGGCGAAGACGATCGCCACCTTCAGCCCCGCGAAGATGAAGTTCATCGCCGCCGGCAGCCGGACGTAGCGGAACGTCTGCCACCAACTCGCGCCCATCGAGCGCGTCAGATAGAGCACCCGTTCATCGAGCGCGCGGAAACCGGCCATGCTCGACACCAGGACCGGGAAGAAGCACAGCATGAAGGTGAACAGGACCTTGGGGAATGCCCCGAAGCCGAACCACACGACGAACAGCGGCGCCACGGCGATTTTCGGGACGAGCTGGAGGAACACCACCAGCGGATAGACCGAACGCTCCAGCACCCGGACGGAGACGATGACGAACCCGAGCGGGACCGAGACGACCACGGCGAGGATGAAGCCGAGGACGATCTCGTATGAGGTGACCAGCGTGTTCGGCCAGATGATCGCTCGCGCCTCGACCAGCTTCGCCAGGAACTCCGACGGCACCGGCAGGATGTAGCCGGGAACGCCGAACTGGCGGACCAGGAACTGCCAGGCCAGCAGCAGGATGACGAACGTGGCGAGCGGATAGGCGATCACGGAGACCCGCTCGCCCGCGCGCCCGGGCGGCGGTGGTGTGGGCACCGCTTCCGGCGTGAGGATGGTTTCGCTCATTCCGACCTCCCTGGTCCGGCGCTCTCGACCCCGAGAGGGCGAGCCTGGCGCCGGCGCAGCGGCCAGATGGCGGCGAGGTCCTCTCCCGCTTCCTTCAGCGCCGCCGCGATCTCCGGATAGCGCGGCCGGGTCACGCGCACGATCGGGCCGGCGACGCTGATCGTTCCGAGCGCCGGGCCGTCCGCGCTGGCGCCGGCATGGAAGCCGACGGCGATCGCCACCGTACCGGGCTCGCCTTCCTCCTCGGCCAGCGCATAGCCGCGCCGGCGCGTCTCGCGCAGCGCCGCTTGCAGCGCGTCGATGGTGGTGGCGGCGTTGCGGCCGAACACATGGTCGGGCTCCTCGATCGAGACCGGAAAGCCGCGTGCGAAGACGATGCGCAGCGCCTCGTCCCGCGCCAGCGTCGCCAGCCATGCCTTGCCCGTCGCCGTTGCGTGCAGGATCACGCCTCGTCCCATCGGCGGGTCATAGCGTAGCCCCTGGCGCGCGCCCTGCGCGCGGGCAACCCAGGTGAGGCGGTCCCCCTCGGCGAGCGCGAGGCGGCAATACTCCCCGGTCCGCGCGGCGAGCCGGTCGAGAACCCCCTGCGCCGCATCCGGCAGGTGTCGGAAGTCGAGGAAGCGGAAGCCCAGGGAGACGAGTCGCAGCGTGAACATGTAGGCGTGGCTCGCCGGGTCCTGGCGGACGTAGCCGCGCGCGGCGAGGGTGGCGAGCATCCGATGCACCGCGCTCGGCGGCTGGCCCAGTCCCTCCGCCAGTTCGCCCAATGCCGCGCCCTCCGGCCTCTCGGCCAGGGTTTCGAGAAGGCTGAGGCAGCGATCAACGGCGACAACGCTCAAGTGGAATTGTCTTCCAAACAGGAAAGTGGTTCCGAGTAGCCTCCGTCGATGGTATCGTCAACCGCGATCGCGGAGGCAGAGGGCGTGGGCACGGAAGAGCGGATCGAGCGGCGCCCACGGGGCGCCGCCGTCGTCACCGGCGGCGCGGGCGGAATCGGGCTCGCGCTGCTGGCGCGTCTCGGGCGGGACGGCTTCCAGCCGGTCTCCTGGGACCTCGACAGCGCGGCGTCGGAGGCCGCGCTGTCGCTGGTGGTGGATGCCACCGACGCGGCCGCGCTGGATCGGGCGGCGGCCGAAACCGTGGCACGCGCCGGCCCGATCGGTGCCCTGGTTGTCAACGCCGGGATACTCGGGCCGGTGGCGCGGGTCTGGGAGGTCGATCCGGCGGAGGTCCGGCGGGTGATTGATACCAATCTCGTGTCGGCCTTCCTGACGCTGCGCGCCGTCGTTCCACACATGCTGTCCAACGCCGGACCGGATCGCGGGCGGATCGTGCTGATGGCCTCGGTGCAGGCGAAGGAGGGGACCGCGCTCGCCGGCCCCTACGCCGCGTCGAAGGCCGGCCTCGTCGTCCTTGCCAAGACGCTCGGGAAAGAGTTGGCGGAGGCGGGCGTCCTGGTCAACGCCGTCACGCCGACGGTGGTGCGCACCGCGATGGAACGCGCGATCACGCCGGAGCGGCGTGCCGACCTGCTGGGGCGAATCCCCTTGCGCCGCTTCCTCGATCCGGTCGAGGTCGCGGCGCTGGTATCGTGGCTGTGCGGCCCCGAATGCAGCTTCTCGACCGGCGCCGTCTTCGATCTGTCCGGCGGGCGCTCAACCTATTGATGAGGAGAAGTCGATGCTCGCGGGCGAGGCGGTGGTGGCGATCTGGAACGACATCACGGACGAAGGACGTGCCGCATTCTACGAATGGCACCTGCACGAGCACATGCCCGAGCGGGTGGGCATCCCCGGATTTCGGCGCGGGCGCCGTTACATGGCCGCGAGCCCGGAGACGCGGCCGGAGTTCTTCACCCTGTACGAGGCGGATACGATGCAGGTCCTGCAAGGGGTCGACTACGCGAACCGCCTGAACGCGCCGACGCCGTGGACGAAGGCCGTCACCGCGCATTTCCGCGCCACGGCACGCGCGCTCGCGCGCGTGCTGGCGACCGCCGGCCCGGGCGGCGGCGGCGCGGTGCTGACGATCC
>JBDTFI010000513.1:0-7738 GCA_039938035.1 Acetobacteraceae bacterium
TATGTGCCGAGCTACAGCCCGACCGTCGTGTGTGGCACATGGCCCTATCCGGTCTATCCGCCGGTCGTCGCCACCCCTGCCCCCGGCTACGTCGTCGGAACGGCGCTGCTCAGCGGCCTCGCCTTCGGCGCGGGCGTAGCGATCACCGCCGGGCTCTGGGGCTGGTCCAGCCCCAACTGGAGCAGCGGCAGCGTGAACGTCAACGTCAACCGCACGCGCGCGGTCTCCGGCACGTGGAACTCGTCCTTGAATCGCCCTGGGGGACTGTCACCGGATTTGCGCCGACCGCCGGGCGGCCCCGTGGGGCGGCCGGTTCGCAATGCCGGCCTGCCCACGAACGCCGTTGGGCGACCGAATGTGAGCGTGCCGGGCAATCTCGTGAACCGTCCCGCGCGCCCGAATTCAGGCCCGCGCACGCCGGCCAACCGTCCGAACCTGACGCCGGGCAGCCGACCGGGTGCGCAAGGCCAGCGGCGAATACCGCCCCGCGTCCGCCGGCCAACCGCCCGAACGCGGAGCCTCGGCCAGCGGCGCCAGCACTTGGCCAGAGCGGAGGGGGCCAGCGATTCCAGCGGCAAAGCGGCGGGCAGCGGTCGGGCCCGGGGGCGTTCGGCGGCATGAACGAGGGTCGACGCGCGGGAGAGTTCGGCCAGCGCGGCGGCCAGAGCCGTCAGGCCGGCGATTTCAGGGGCGGTGGCGGTTTCAACAGGGGTGGTGGTGCGGTTTTCATGGAGGCGGCCGTGGCCGGCGGTAGGACGGTGGATCGGATGCGCTCGCTCCTCGGGATCGCGCTGATGGCGGGCGTGTTGATGGTTAGCCCGGCGCTCGCTTCCGCTGCGCAGCAGGGCTTCAACGCGCCCGATGATGCGGTGGCGGCGCTGGTGGGGGCTCTCCAGAAGCATGATCTGACGGCACTCGACAACGTACTCGGCCCCGGCAGCGAAGCACTGGTCCGTTCGGGCGATCCCGTGAAGGATCGCCAGGAGGCCCAGCGTTTCCTGGATCTCTACGCCGCCGGTCACGCACTCGCGCCCGACGGCGCCGATCGGTTGGTCCTGCAAGTCGGCACCGATGACTGGCCGCTGCCGATTCCCCTGGTCCGGCGGAACGGGATGTGGCGGTTCGATTCACGCGCCGGGGCGAACGAGATCGTCGATCGACGGATCGGCCGCAACGAGATCGCCGCGATCCGTTTCAGCCTCGCCTATGTCGATGCCCAGAAGGCCTATTTCGACCTGTTCAAGGAGGCAACCGGGACCGGTGCCTATGCACAGCGCCTCGTTAGCACGACGGGGAATTATGACGGCCTCTACTGGCCATCGGTGGCGGGCATCCCGGAGAGTCCTCTCGCGCCGCTGGTCGCGAGCGCGGTCGAGGAGGGCTATCCCGGCCAGATCGAGGCCGGCAAGCCAATCCCGTATCAAGGCTACTACTATCGGATCCTGACGGCGCAGGGTCCGAACGCAGCGGACGGCGCGAAGAGCTATCTGCGGGGCGGCAATATGGTTGACGGGTTCGGACTGATCGCCTGGCCCGCGACCTACGGCGCTTCTGGGATCATGACGTTCATCGTCGACCAAGGAGGCACCGTGTTCCAGAAGAACCTCGGTCCGGACACTGCCAAGCGCGCGGCGGCGATCAGGGCGTTCGACCCGGGCCTGGATTGGACGCGGGTGGATGTCGCTGGTCCGTGACGACGCCGACAACAGGCGGACACGGGGCTTGCCATCCGGCGCGGCGCGCTTCGCCCGATGTCTGCTCGCCATGCTGCTTCTGCTGGGAGGGTGTGCCGCCCCGTTGAGCATTCACCGGCTAAGCACGCCGGAGAGCTACCGGCGCATCAATCGCAGCGCGCTGGCCGGCGACATGCTGAGCGAATCCACTCTGATCGTGCTGCGCCGGCATGGCTTGCTTGATCGATGGAAGGCCGACCCGGAAGGCGCCATCGCCGGGCTTCGTGGGGAGGTGGTTGGCGAACCCGCTCTGTGGCCCGAGTTGTTCGCGCTGGCCGAACTCAGCTATCTGCAAGGCGAACGTCACGCATCGCCGGCGGACTTCCTCGCCGCCGCGATCTACGCGTATGCCTACCTGTTCCCCGGCGGCGACGCCGATCGGCCCAGCCCGTACGACACGCGCTTCCGCCAGGCGTGCGACATCTACAATCTGGGGCTGACCGGCGCCTTCAGCCCGGCGGATCACAGTCCGGTCGCGCTCGTCCCGGGGCGTCGGGCGCTGCCGTTCGGCACGATCGATCTCGCTGTCGACCAGCACCAGTTGCGCTGGGGCGGGCGGACGCTCGTTGCGTTCCAGCCGACCTTCGATCTGTCGGTGGAGGGACTGCGGAACATCTACCGCGACCCCGGCCTCGGCGCACCACTCGCGGCACTGACAGCGGCGGGATCGGTTCAGACCAAGGGTTTCCAGATCGCGCCCCGGCTGCGCGTTCCCACCAACTTGTTGCTGCTCATGGATGCGCCACGGCACCAACTCGCCCAGCCGGCGCTCCGCGGCGAGCTGACTATCCACACCATTTTCGATCGACAGGACGTGCTGATCGGCCGGCAGGCGGTGCCGCTTGAATATGACCAGACCACTGCCCGCGCCCTGAGTATCGCCGAGGCATCGGCGTGGGCCGACGAGTTCCGGGGATTTCTCAACGGGCGCCTGTTCGACCAGTCACCAACCCAGCTTGTCGCGATGGAACCGCATCGGCGGGGCCGTATGCCGGTGATCCTCGTGCATGGCACTGCCTCCAGCCCGTTCCGCTGGGCGGACATGGTCAACGACCTTCTCGAGGACCGGGCGATCAGTGACAATTTCGAGTTTTGGTTCTTCTCCTACGCAACCGGCAATCCGATCCCCTATTCCGCGCTCCAGCTCCGCCGCTCGATCGAGGACGCCGTTCGCCAGCTCGGCGGCACCCAGGCCGATCCGGCGCTAGGTCGCATCACCGTGATCGGACACAGCCAGGGTGGCCTGCTGGCGAAGATGCTGGTGATCGATCCCGGGGATCGGCTGTGGAATGGCATCAGCAGTCGCCCGCTCAGCTCCCTGAAATTGACCGACCGGTCGCGTACCTTGCTGCGCGAGACCCTCTTTCCGCGCCCGGTGACGGAAGTGCGGCGCGTCGTGTTCATCGCGACACCGCAGCGTGGCAGCTACGTGGCCGGCTTCTCGCTCAGCCAGCTCGTCGGCCGGTTGGTGAGCCTGCCGCTGGCCGTCGCGCAGGTCGGCAAGGAAGTGCTGACCGGCAACGGCGGCAATGTCGTGCTGGGGCAGACCCAAACGCGGCTCGGCAGCATCTACGGCATGTCGCCCAACAGCCCCTTCATCAGGTCGTTGGCGGCGATCCCAATCGCCCCCGGGGTGCATGCGCATTCCATCATTCCGGTACAGACGGACGGCCCGCTGATGGAGGGCAACGACGGCGTGGTCCGGTATGCCAGCGCCCACATCGACGACGTGGATTCGGAGCTCGTCGTCCACTCCGGACACTCGACGCAGTCCAATCCGGCCACGATCGCCGAGGTCCGGCGTATTCTGCTGTTGCAGCTCGCCGCTTCGGCGCCGCCGCCCCCGGCTGCGATCGCCGCCCTGCCGGCGCGCTGAGGCCATCGCCCTTCGCTGCCGCATGCGGTATGCTTAGCAAGCGAACCGTCAGGACCCGGGATGCGCCCAGCGCAGACGCGCTACGCGAAGAGCGGCGACGTCCACATCGCCTTCCAGGTGGTGGGGAATGGGCCGATCGACATCGTCTTCGTCCAGGGCTTCATCTCGAACCTGGAGGTGCAGTGGGAGGAGCCCGGACTCGCCCATCTCCTCAACCGCCTCGCCGCGATCGGGCGGCTGATCCTGTTCGACAAACGCGGCTCCGGGCTTTCCGACCGCGTGCCGGAGATGCCCACGCTGGAGACCCGCATGGACGACGTGCGCGCGGTCATGGACGCCGCCGGGTCGCGCCGCGCGGCGCTGATCGGCGCCTCCGAGGGCGGCCCGATGGCGATGCTGTTCGCGGCGACCTATCCCGCCCGCACGCGGGCGCTGATCCTGTACGGCGCCTATGCGCAATTCCTCACCTGGGTGCAGACCCAGGCGCAGGTCGATGCGTTCGTCGCCGCCGCCGATCGGGAGTGGGGGAGCGGCGGGAGCCTGCGGAGCTTCGCGCCCGGGATGCTGAACGATTCGCGGTTCCGCGAGTGGTGGGCGCGCTTCGAGCGGCTGGGGGCGACGCCGGCGGCCGCAATGGGACTCGCGCGGATGAATGCGCGGATCGACGTCCGTCCGGTGCTGGGCAGCATCCGGACGCCGACCCTGGTGATCCATCGCCGCGACGACGCCCGCGTGCCGATCGCCGCCGGGCAGTACCTGGCCGCGCATATCGCGGGCGCCCGGTTCGCCGAGGTCGAAGGTAGAGATCATCCGATGTGGGTCGGTGAGACCGACACGATCGTCGATGAGATCGAGGCGTTCCTGACCGGGACGCGGCCGCCCCCGCCGGATCATCGCGCCCTTGCCACGGTGGTCGCGCTCGACCTCGCCGACGCCCCGCGTCTGGCGGCGGAACTCGGCGATCAGGTTTGGGACGAGCGTCTGCGGCGCTTTCGCGCGTTGGCGGGCGAACACATCGCCCGCTTCGATGGGCGTGCCCTGCAACCGGGATTGGCGCTGTTCGACGGGCCGAGCCGGGCGGTGCGCTGCGCGTTGGCGGTGCGTGATGCGTCCGACGTTCCCGTGCGCGCGGGCGTGCATACCGGAGAGGTCGAGATGCACGGCGACACGGTGAGCGGCATGGCGCTCGCCATCGCCGCGCGCATCGCGCTCGCCGCGCGTCCGGGCGACGTGCTCGTGTCGGGCACGGTGCGCGATCTGGTGATCGGCGCGCCGCTGGTGTTCACCGAGCGCGGCGATTGCGCGCTCGACGGCATGAGCGAACGCATCCGGCTGCATTCGGCCGGACCACGCGAAACAATGTCCGTGCCGCCCCGCGCGGGCTCCGCGCTCGCCGTGCTGAGCCCGCGCGAGCGTGCCATCCTGGAGCGCGTGGCACGCGGACACACCAACCCCGAGATTGCCGCGTCGCTGTCGCTGAGCGAGCACACGGTGAAGCGCCACGTCGCCAACATCCTGCTCAAGCTCGATCTGCCGACCCGCGCGGCGGCCGCGGCGCTGCACGCCCGGGGCTGACGTTGTCTGGCCCATTCGAGCCATGCCCGGCATGGCTCCTCGGAGCGATGCCCCCGGGTTGGGAGGCGACCTAGCATGGCTGGCCATCCTACCGATGGATCAGGAGGAAACCATGCAGGCCATTCCGGTCGACGAAGCCAGGCTGAACGCTTTCGTCGGGCACATGCTCGGTGATCTGGGCGCGGCGATGGGCGCGTCCCTTGTGCTGGTGGGCGACAAGCTCGGTCTCTACAAAGCGCTGGCCGAAGCCGGGCCGATGAGTTCGACGGCGCTGGCGGGGCGGACCGCGACGAACGAGCGGATGGTGCGGGAATGGCTGGCCGCGCAAGCCGCCGCCGGCTACGTCGATTATGATCCGGCGGATGATCGCTACAGCCTCTCGCCGGAGCAGGCGATGGTGTTCGCCGAGGAGGAAAGTCCGGTGTTCCTGGCTGGGTTCTTCGACATCGTCGCGGCCGCGATCCGTGGCGAGGACAAGGTGACGGAGGCATTCCGCACCGGCCGCGGCGTCGGCTGGCACGAGCAGCATCGCTGCCTCTTTTGCGGCACCGAGCGGTTCTTCCGCACCAGCTACCAGCACCATCTGGTGCAGGAGTGGATTCCCGCGCTCGACGGCGTGGCGGCGAAGCTGGAGCGGGGTGGAACCGTGGCCGATGTCGGTTGCGGGCACGGCGCCTCCACCATCGTGATGGCCCGCGCGTTCCCGGACGCGCGGTTCGCGGGCTTCGACTACCACGCCCCGTCGATCGAGGCGGCGCGGGCGGCGGCGCGCGAGGCCCACCTCGGCGATCGCGTCACGTTCGAGGTGGCGGCGGCGAAGCACTTCCCGGGATCGGGCTACGATCTGGTGACGTTCTTCGACTGCCTGCACGACATGGGCGACCCGGCGGGTGCGGCGGCGCATGTCCGGGACGCGCTGGCGCCGGATGGAACCTGGATGATCGTCGAGCCGATGGCCGGCGATCGGCTCGCCGACAACCTCAATCCGGTCGGGCGCATCTACTACGCCGCATCGACGATGATCTGCACGCCGGCATCGATGTCGCAGGAGGTCGGCCTCGCGCTCGGCGCGCAAGCCGGGCAGGCGCGGCTGCGCGCGGTGGTGACGGGCGCCGGGTTCTCCCGGTTCCGCGAGGCAATCGCGACGCCGTTCAACATGGTGCTGGAGGCACGGCCATGAGCGCGTTCGATTTCGCCACGCTGAAGCGGGCGATGGAAGGCGGCGAGGCGGCGACGCTGATCGGCCTCTACGCGGACGACGCGGAGATGACGATCGTGGATCGCGATCGTCCCCCGGCGACGCCGCTCCGCATCAACGGGCGCGCGGCCATCGGGGCGTTCTGGGAGGATGTGTGCGGCCGGGCGATGACGCACAGGGTGGACCGCGCGGTTGTCGGGCCTGAGCGCGTCGCGTTCGTCGAGGAATGCGCCTATCCTGACGGTTGCAACGTGATGTCGGCGATGACGCTGGAGCTGCGCGACGGACTGATCGCGCGTCACCTGACGGTGCAGGTGTGGGACGAGGCAGCCGCGGCGGATTGAGGCGGGCGCGCCGCACCCTCACCCCAACCCTCTCCCGAAGGGAGAGGGGGAAGCAAGGCGGGCTGGGATGAACCTTCTCCCTCTCCCTCTGGGAGAGGGTTGGGGTGAGGGGCGAGCATGGTGGATCTCCTCGCCCCCCTGCACCGGCGACTCGGATGATACGCGGCGGTCTGTTCACCCGCTATTTCCTCGATGACGGCATTCGCGAGACCCACGCTTACAAGGCGATCGATCCCGCGCGCCTCGCTGCCTTCGCTGCCCATGCGCGCGTCCTCTGGGGCGAATTGGCGCAGATGCGCCGGCCGAGCGAGGCCGAGACCGAGGCGGTGTTCATCTTCCCCGTCCTCGATCTGCTGGGCTGGCGGCATCTGCCGCAGCAGGAGCCGGGGCGGGGCCGGAGGGATATCGCCGACGCGCTGCTGTTCCTCGACGACGCGGCGCTGGCGAAGGCGCGCGCGACGCATCAGACCGCCGATCGCTTCCGCCTTGGCGCGGTCGTGGTCGAAAACGAGGCGCGCGACACGCCGCTGGATCGCGCGAGCGGCGAGGCGGAGACGCCGTCCGTGCTCCATCTCACCTACGTCGCCGACGACATGGCGGGGTTCGCGCGCGATCAGGGCTACGCCGGCCCGCCCTTCGCGTGGGACGAGCAAGACCGGCTGCGCCGGC
The DNA here is from genome assembly GCA_039938035.1 of Acetobacteraceae bacterium. GTDB lineage: Bacteria > Pseudomonadota > Alphaproteobacteria > Acetobacterales > Acetobacteraceae > DATFDN01. Next base: position 7,396 of record JBDTFI010000513.1, read on the forward strand.
GCGGTGTTCTTTCATCTGTACGGACTCGATCGCGAGGCGGCCGAGTACGTGCTCGGCAGCTTCCCGATCGTGCGCCGGGAAGAGGAGCCGCGGTTCCAAGGCCGGTACCGCTCACGCGACCTCACGCTCGGGTTCATGGCGGCACATGCCGCCGGGAGCCCGGATGCGGCGGTCGCGGGGTGAGGGCGCTTCGGCCCCTCACCCCAACCCTCTTCCCAAGGGAGAGGGGGAAGGTCCCATAGGTGCTAAGATAGCATCCGATATCTGGCCGCGACCCGATGAGCAGGGCTCACTTTCACCGTCATTGCCGGACTTGATCCGGCAATCCAGCCGACTATCCTGC
>JBDTFI010000514.1:0-3016 GCA_039938035.1 Acetobacteraceae bacterium
CGGCTGCGGCACGCCGCCCGGATGGGTCGCTACCGGTCGCGATCGAAGAAAGTGACGCATCACGGTTCACCCGCGCCCGTGGCCAGTGATCTGCTGGCGCCGGTCGCGATTGCGGCCGTGCGTGACGATGTTCCCGCCGCTGCCGGGCTGCGGTCGCCGGAGCCACACTGCCATTGGTGTGGTCGAGGCTGCCCGCCATTGCTGCGTCAGGGGTTCCTACGTCAGCGCCGGCGCCATCGCGGCCGTGTTGAACACGACCGGACGGGACCCAGACGCCATGGTGATGCCGCCTGAGATCGAAACGCAGATACTGCGCTACTACCACGCCGAGAAATGGACGGCCGGAACCATCGCCCGGCAGTTGCACGTCCATCATAGCGTGGTGCGGCGCGTGCTGGCGCAGGCCGGCCTACCGAGGATCGGGGCGGTAAAGCGGCCGTCGCCGATCGATGCTTATCTGCCGCTGATCCACGAGACGCTCGAGAGATTCCCGACGCTGACGGCCAGCCGCCTGTTCACCATGGCGCACGAGCGCGGCTATCGCGGGAGCCCCGATCACTTCCGTCACCTTGTGGCCGAGCACCGCCCGCGTCGTCCGGCGGAGGCGTATCTGCGCCTGCGCAGCCTGCCGGGAGAACAGGCCCAAGTGGACTGGGCCCACTTTAACCACCTGCAGATCGGTCGTGCGCGCCGTCCACTGATGGCGTTCGTCATGGTGCTGAGCCATTCGCGCCAGATCTTTCTGCGCTTCTCCCTAGACGCCAGGATGGAGAATTTCCTGCGCGGCCACGTCGGTGCATTCACCGCCTGGAACGGCGTTCCGCGTGTTCTGCTCTACGACAATCTGAAAAGCGCCGTGCTGGAACGACGCGGCGACGCGATCCGCTTCAATCCCGCGCTGCTGGGATTTGCGGGGCACTACCGGTACGAACCACGTCCCGTTGCCGTCGCCCGCGGTAACGAGAAAGGCCGCGTCGAACGAAGCATCGGCTACATCCGCGGCGCCTTTTTCGCCGCCCGCAGCTTCGCCGATCTCGACGATCTTAACGCTCAGGCGGATGACTGGTGTCGTGGCCTTGCCGCCGATCGGCGCTGCCCCGACGATCCCGACCGCACGGTAAGGGAGGTATTCGCCGAGGAAGCACGGCACTTGTTGCCGCTGCCTGACGACCCGGCGCCGGTGCTCGAGCGCGTCGCAGTCAAGGTCGGCAAGACGCCCTACGTCCGCTTCGACCTCAACGACTATTCCGTGCCCCATACTCATGTGAGGCGGACGCTGACGGTGCTCGCCGACGTGCACGAGCTCCGCGTCGTCGACGGCGCGCAGGTGATCGCACTCCATCGCCGCAGCTACGATCGCGGCGCGCAGATCGAGCAGACCGAGCATCTCCAAGCCTTGATCGAACAGAAGCGCGGCGCGCGCCAGCATCGCGCGACCGATCGCCTCGCTCAGGTGGCCCCGGCAAGCCAAGACCTGATGATGCGCGCGGCCGAGCGCGGCGCCAATCTCGGCGCCATCACGAATGGGCTGACCCGGCTGCTCGACCGTTACGGCGCCGCCGATCTGCAGGCCGCCATCCGTGAAGCCCTCGAGCGCGATGTCCCGCATCCCAATGCCGTCCGCCTCGCGCTTGAGCGCCGGCGCGAACAGCGGGGCGAAAGCCCGCCGATCGACATCGACCTGCCCGCGACCGTGCGGGCGCGCGATGCACTGGTGCAGCCGCATGCGCTCGAAACCTACGACCAGCTGAAGGACGTCGCCGATGAATGACACGACAACGCTGCGCGCTCGCGCCGGCGCGCTGCATCTGCATGGCCTGCTGGCGCATTGGTCAGAAGTCGCCACCGCCGACTGGCTGGCCGCTCTGCTCGACTGGGAGGAGCAGGAGCGCGGCCGCCGCAGCCTGGAGCGGCGATTGCAGGATGCCCGGATCGGTCGCTTCAAACCGCTCTGCGACTTCGACTGGACCTGGCCCAAACGCTGCGACCGTGCCGCCGTCGAAGCGCTGATGGCGCTCGACTTCCTCGAGGATGCCGGCAACGTTGTGCTGGTCGGGCCCAACGGTGTCGGCAAATCGACGCTGGCGCAGAACATCGCCCACCAGGCTTTGATCGCGGGGCATACCGTTCTGTTCACCAGCGCCGGCCAACTGCTCGGCGATCTCTGTGCGCTCGACAGCGATTCCGCGCTACGACGCCGGCTGCGCCATTACGTTCGCCCGCAACTGCTGGTGATCGATGAGGTCGGCTATCTCTCGTACTCCAACCGCCATGCCGACCTGATGTTCGAGCTGGTCTCCCGCCGCTACCAAAATCGTAGCACCCTGATCACCACCAATCGCCCGTTCGCCGAATGGCGCGAGGTGTTCCCCAACGCCGCCTGCGTCGTGTCGCTGATCGACCGCCTCATCCACAACGCCGAGATCGTCGCCATCGAGGGCGAGTCTTACCGCCTCAAGGAGGCGCGTGAGCGCACCGAACAGCGCGCTCGCCAGCGGCGCGGCGTCAAGCCGGGAGCAAGCCCATGAATCCGGCCCCGGCCATCACACCCTGACCGCAATCCACGTTGGCTCGCGCTGGCGAACTGATCGCCCGCCGCCATCCTGTGGTTCGATCAAGACGGCCATCCTGTCGTCCCGACCTGCACGCGCCGACGCCGTCGCGCGCAGCGGCGGTCCATGATGCCCGAAGGGCACCGCCGCAGGCGGCGCGTAGCGTCATGGACGGCTGCGAGCACGGCGGCACCATCAATGCAGAGACGGGCGACGATACCGCTGGCACCGGCCAGGATGATCACGCCGCACCGCTACACACCCGCCGTCCAAACCAAATTCACCCACCCCCGGGAAGGACGCGCCAGAAATGCGCGCTTTTTCACCGCCGCTAACAAAGTTCGATGCGGCGGTGAAGGCGAAGATCGCGCTCGAAGCGGTGCGCGAAGATGCGACGATAGCCGAACTGGCCAAGCGTCACGGGGTCCATCCCAACCAGATCTACGCCTGGAAGAAGCTGGTTC
>JBDTFI010000515.1:0-3153 GCA_039938035.1 Acetobacteraceae bacterium
GTTCGGCATCCCCAGCGTCACCATCGCGGCGTAGGCTTCCTTGTCGGCGATCATCGCCAACTCGGTCGAGAGCGTGCCGTCGAAATCGGCGACGAACAGCTTTTCGTGGTAGCCGTTGTTATCGTCAGCGTCACTCCAGCTCAGCGATTCCGGCGGGACGTAGCCTTCCTTGTATGCGGTTGTCAGGAAGGCGCATGACTTGATCGCGGCTTCGCGAACCTGCGGATCACCGGTATGCAGCTTGCCGTCCGGCGTGACGATGCCCTTGCCGCCGTTGGCGATCATGAAATGCTGGAACAGGTTGTTGCCGTCGTTCGGTCCGACGGTGGTGAGCTGCAGGCCGATAGCATATAGCTTCCGCATTCCCTTGGCGCGCAATTCCTTCTGCATCGGTTTGAAGAAATCCCAGCGCGCATCCCAGGTGTTCGGTATATCCGAGACTTTGAGCCCGGCCTTCTCGACCAGGTCGCCCCAGACATGGAACGGAGTGCCACCCTGCTTGATCGGACATAGATAGTAGCTGCGCTTCTGCGCCGTCTTGTTGTAGAAGGTGGAGCCCAGCTTCGCGGTGTCGCTGAGTTGCGACTCGTAGGCAGACACGACGTCCGTGACATCCACCAGTTTGTCGTTCCAGGCGGGCTGCGGCAGGATCGTCGCCGGCGCGTCCATGAAGACGAGGTCGGGGACGTCGCCAGTGGTCAGTGCGGCGACCGTCTTCTGGTTCTGCGCCATGAAGGGCATGATGCTGTAGTCGAGCTTGTTGCCGCTGGCCTTCATGTAGTCCTCGGCCGTCTTCTTGAACGCGGCGTCCTCCTGACGAACGAAGCCCTGATTGACCCAGACCGTCGCGGTCGTTGCCGCCGCATTGGCGATATGCGGTCGCGCCAGGGTGGCCGTTGCCACCAATCCCAGCGACCCACCTAACACCGAACGCCGCCCAATGCTGTCCATGGCCGTTTCCCCTTCCTGATGTCGCCCGCAGCTGCATCGGCCGCGAGCGTACCCGTTTCCACAGACACTACGGTCCCCGCCGGCGGGGGGGCAAGTGTTATCGGCGTGAGGCCCTGGAGGGCGCCTCGGCTTGGCGGGACACGCCGGGGCCGCTAAACCGGGCTCGTCTCATCTGGATAGCCCGCGTTCGGCCGGCGGGTCTGGGGACGCGAAGCGAAGGAGCGAGCCACCTGATGGACGATGCGACCACGGCCCCAACCGGCAAGGGCCTCGCCCGCTCCGCCGGCGCGCTCGCCGGGCTGAAAATCATCGACCTCACCCGCGTCCTGGGCGGGCCGTACTGCACCATGATCCTGTCCGATCACGGCGCCGAGGTCATCAAGGTCGAACCCCCGCAAGGCGACGAAGTGCGCGACTGGGGCCCGCCCTTCCTCGGTGAGGACGCCAGCTACTTCATCGGCATCAATCGCAACAAACGCTCCCTCGCGCTCGACCTCGGCAAGAAGGAGGGCAAGGCGGTGCTGCTGCGCCTGCTCGAAGGCGCCGACGTCCTGGTGGAGAACTTCAAGCCGGGCTCGATGGAGAAATGGGGCCTCGGCTACGAACGCGACCTCGCGCCGCGCTTCCCGGGGCTGATCCATTGCCGAGTCTCCGGCTTCGGGGCCGACGGGCCGCTGGGCGGGCTGCCGGGCTATGACGCCATCCTGCAAGCCATGACCGGGCTGATGAGCGTGAACGGCGACGCCACGACCGGGCCGATGCGCCTCGGCACGGCGATGGTCGACATGGGCACCGGGCTCTACTCCGCCGTCGGCATCCTGATGGCGCTGCACGAGCGCACCCGCTCCGGACTGGGCCAGTTCCTCGACATGGCGCTGTATGATTGCGGGCTGTCGCTGCTGCATCCGCAAGCGGCCAACTACTTTCTGAGCGGCAAGCGCCCGGTCGGCACCGGCAACCCGCACCCGAACCTGGTGCCGTACGACAAGTTCCCCACCCGGACCTGCGAAATCTTCATCGCCAGCGGCAACAACCCGCAGTTCCGCAAGATGTGCGAGATCATCGACCGCCCGCACCTCGCCGACGATCCACGCTTCGCCAGCAACGGCGAGCGCAACATCAACCGCGACGCGCTGACGGCGGAGCTGAAGGCGGCGTTCGCCGGCCAGGACGGCCACGCGATCGCGCTGCGCCTGATCCGCGGCGGCGTGCCCGCCGGCCCCGTGTTGTGGGTGGACGAGGCGACCGAGGCGCCGCACACCGCGCATCGCGAGATGGTCACCGAGGTTGGCGAGTACAAGGGCCTCGGCACCCCCATCAAGCTGTCGCGCACCCCCGGCGGCACCCGTGCCGCACCGCCCCGGTTCAGTGAGCACGGCGCCGAAATCCTCGCCGCCCACGGCTACAGCGCCGAGGAGATCGCCGGTTTGCAGGAATCCGGCGTGGTGCTGACAAAGCGGCGGGGCTGACCGGATGACCGCGCGGGGCTGACCCGCAAAAGATAGATAGTGAATTCATGTTTTCCCGCTTGCCGGGTCCGGCAGGGCTTCATAGCTCTCGTGAGGCAATGCCGCCCGCGAGGAGCGCATGTTTCAGGACCAGCTACCGTTGCTGACACGCCTTGCCGAGCAAAGTGAGCCGTTCGCGATCGCCACCGTCATCGAAATCCTCGGCTCGGCATCGGCCCGGCCCGGCAGCAAGGCGATCATCGACCGCAACGGCAAGGTGCTGTCCGGCTGGGTCGGCGGCGGGTGCGCGCAGTCGACCGTCTGCGGGGCGGCGGTGGAAAGCCAGCACGACGGGCAGACCCGCATCGTCGATCTCAATCTCGACGACGAGGTCCTGGGGACCGGGATGCCCTGCGGCGGCTCGATGCGGGTGCATGTGGAACCGATCCTGCCGAAGCCGAAGCTATGGATCGTCGGGCACGGGCGGATCGCCGAGTGCCTTTGCAGCATCGGCGCGCTGCTCGGCTTTTACGTCGTCGTTGACGATCCGATGGCGGAGCGCGACTTCTACCCGCAGGCGGCGCGCCTGCTCGCCGAGGACCTCGATTACGGGCAGCTGACGCCCGACGCCAATGACTGCGTGGTGGTCGCCACGCAGCACAAGGGCGATCACCAGTCGATGCTGCACCTGCTCGGTTCGCCGGCGGCCTACATCGCGCTGATAGCCAGCAATAAACGCTCGGGCCTTGTGCTC
>JBDTFI010000516.1:0-11371 GCA_039938035.1 Acetobacteraceae bacterium
GGAACAGTGGCGCCTGCCCCTCGCGCGTTGGCAGCATCAGCGAGTTGTGGTTGCCGATCTGCTCGTTCCAGCCCTGCCGCGCGGCGATCCGAAACACCGCCGCCAGGTCGCAGCGAAGCCGCCACTCAGTCGTCTCAATCCGTGCGTCCGTGGGCGCGCCCATGCTTTGCTCCTCGCGTCGTCAGTGCCCAGGTGCCCGCAGACCTCCGCTTGTCGATCCCGCCGCCTCGGCCCTGATCTCGGTGGCGTCCGGCAGGAACCCTTCTGGAGGTTCAGGCAGCCGAATCGCGTCCACGGTATTGCAGCAAGATCTCGCGGTCGGGCACCGGCGTCGCTCGCTTGCGACCGAAGAACCGCGATCCCCCGGCCACATCCCAGGCGCCCTTCCTGTTCCGGAACAAGACGTCCGACCAGCGCAGCGGCAGGGTCAGGATCATGCTCGCCGCCCGCGCCAGCCGACGATAGCGCCCGTTGTCGCTGAAGCTGAGCAAGAAATACCGAATGCTCAATCCGAGGACCGAACCCGGTCCCTGTGCGATCCCGCTCTCGATCTCATCGAAATAGCGATGCAGCCGCCGATGCCCCAGGGGCGTGAAGCGGGTAAAATCGTAGGCGCCCATGTGGACCGGCTGCAGGAACGGTGTGGCCGAATAGATCAGACCATCCGGCTTCAGAACACGTTGGATCTCGGCCATGCACTGATAGGGATCGGTGACATGCTCGAGAACCGCAACGGCGATCACGAGGTCGAATCGCTCCGCCGCGAATGGCAGTCCTTGCCCGTCGCAGATGCAGTTGACACGGCCACCGAAGGCAACGTCCGTGTAGGTGATGTCGTGCTTGGCGTCGTACAACTGATGTCCGGCGCCGACGATCAGGATGCGGGGCATCTGCTTCTCGCGGGCGACGAAATCCACCGCGGCCTTCCCGTCAATCCCCGCCTGCCGGGGGCCGCTGTCGGCAAGCCCTCTGAATACCCGACGGTAGATCGCGCGCGGCCCACCGCGGTCGTGGCCGTAACCGGCCCCGGCGTACTCGGACCCTTCGACGTAGTCGCAGGTGGCGAACACGCTCGATTCATCGTCGATGAAGACTGGGACGCCGCGAACGACAGGGAATTGCTTGTCGCATGTCGTGCAGCGGTATTCCTCGCGTCCGGCCGCGACGTTCGATTTGGCGGGACAGGGGCAGCGATACGCGTCGGCGTCGAACGCAGCTTGCGTTGGCTCGGGCGCGAGTGAGGTCATCATCGCCTCCATGGTAGGCAACCTCGCGCGAAAAACCAAGCGCGTGGTCAGACGTTGAAGCGGAACAGCAGCACGTCGCCGTCGCGCACCACGTACTCCTTCCCCTCTACACGCATCTTGCCGATCTCCTTCGCCCCCGTTTCCCCCTTGCAGGCCACGTAGTCGACATAGGCGATCGTCTCGCAGGCGATGAAGCCGCGCTCGAAGTCGCCGTGAATCACCCCGGCTGCCTGTGGCGCCCTGGTCCCGCTCGTGATCGTCCAGGCGCGAGCCTCCTTCGGCCCGACAGTGAAGAACGTGACCAGTCCAAGCAGCGCGTAGCCGGCGCGGATGACGCGATCCAGGCCGCTGTCATGCAGTCCCAGCCCGGCGAGGAACTCGCCCCGGTCCTGTTCGGCGAGTTGGGCCACCTCCGCCTCGATGGCGGCCGACACGACCACGCTACTGGCGGCCTCGGCGGTCGCGCGCGCCCGCACGCTGGCCGAGAAGGCATTGCCGCTCGCCGCCGATGCCTCCTCGACGTTACACACGTACAGAACGGGTTTCGAAGTCAGCAATTGCAGCCGCCGCGCCGCCTCGGCGTCCGCCGGCGCGATCGCGGTGCGGGCCGGGCGGCCTTCGCGCAGCGCGGCGACGATCGGCTCCATCAACGCCACCTGGGCGATCGACTCCTTGTCGGCCCCACGCGCCTTCTTCTGCGCCGCGAGCAGCCGCTTCTCCAGGCTGTCGAGGTCAGCCAGCATCAGCTCGGTCTCGACCGTCTCGGCGTCGCGCAGCGGATCGATGCTGCCTTCGACATGGGTGACGTCCGCATCCTCGAAGCAGCGCAGGACATGGATGATGGCATCGACCTCACGGATGTTCGCCAGGAATTGGTTGCCCAGCCCCTCACCCCGGGAGGCGCCGCGCACCAGCCCGGCGATATCGACGAACTCCAGGCTGGTCGGCACGATTTTCGCCGACTTGCCGATGGCGGCAAGTGTGTCTAGGCGCGGGTCCGGCACCGCGACCCGCCCGACATTTGGCTCGATCGTGCAGAACGGATAATTAGCCGCTTGCGCCGCCGCCGTCGCGGTCAGGGCGTTGAACAAGGTGGACTTGCCCACGTTGGGCAATCCGACGATCCCGCAGTTGAATCCCATTACGTCCTGTCGTCCCGTGTCAGCAGCGCCATTTTGGTCATGAAATCCTCCGCCCGGTCCTCGGCCAGCAGCGGCGCCGCCTCGGCCACCGCGTCGAGCATCGCGATCACCCACGCGCGGTCGTCCTTGCCGAAATCGCCGAGCACGTGGCCCAGCACGCGATCCTTCGACCCCGGATGGCCGATGCCGAGACGGACGCGACCGAAATCCGGCGAGCCCAGCATACGCTCCATGCTGCGCAGCCCGTTATGGCCCGCCGTGCCGCCGCCGTGCTTGGCGCGCACCTTGCCAGGGGCGAGGTCAAGCTCGTCGTGGAACGCGGTGATCGCCTCGGTCGGCAGCTTGTAGAAGGACGCGGCCGCCTGCACGCTGGCGCCGGAGTCGTTCATGTAGGTCAGCGGCTTCAGCGCGATCACCTTCCGTCCGGCGATGCTCCCCTCCGCCACCAGGCCCTTGAAGCGGTTCCGCCACGGCGTGAAGCCGTGGCGGATCGCGATCACGTCGATCGCCATGAAACCGACATTGTGGCGGTTCCGGGCCATCCCCGGCTCCGGATTGCCGAGGCCGGCCCAGAGCAGCATGCGCTACTTCTTCTTCTTGCCGTCCCGCTTGCCGTCCTTCTTCGACGACCCGGGCGCCTTCGCCGGTGCCGCCCGGGCGGGAGCCGCCGCCGGAGCGGCCGCCGCCGGCGTCGGGGCTCCGGCCACCGGGGCCGCCCCCGGCTCGGCCACGATTTCGGCCACCTTCACCGGCGGGGCGACCGTCGCGATCACGAAGTCGCGGTCGGCGATGACCGCGCGGACTCCCTCGGCGCCCTTCAGGTCGTGCCAGCGTACGTTGTCGTTGAAATCGAGCCCGGTGAGATCCGCCACGAACCGCTCCGGAATCTGCTCGGGCTCGACCAGTACCTCGACGGCATGGCGCACCACGTTCAGCACACCGCCGCGCTTGATGCCGCTGGACAGGCCTTCGTTCTCGAAGTGCACGGGCACCGAGACGCGGATACGCTCGCCGGGAGCGAGACGCTGGAAATCGACGTGCTCGGGCTGGTCGGTGACGGGGTGGTACTGCACGTCGCGAATCAGCGCGCGCGTGCTCGCCCCGTCGGTCGTGATCTCGTAGACACGTGACTGCCAACCCGGCTTGTGCAATTCGCGCAGCACCGCGCGGGGTTCCAGGGCGACCAGCGACGGCGCCTGATGGGCACCATAGATGACACCGGGCACCTTGCCCTCCCGCCGTGTCGCCCGCGCCGCCCCCTTACCGGCTCGCGCGCGCACCTCGGCGGCGATCTCCACGAAATTGGCCATGATCCGCTCCTAAGGAAACGCCAAGCGCCGGCCTCCAGGGGTGCCGGCGAAGGCGCGGGGTGTAGCGGAGCGGGCGGCCCAGGGCAAGGCGCGACCGGCCACTTCACAGCGGAACCGCACCCCCCTCGTCGCGCTTTCGCCATGGACTCCCCGAACAACAGGAGCAAGCCCGGATGAATTCCAACCCATTGGACAGCGACCCCGCGCGCGAGCACCGCATCCGCGAACGCGCCTACCATCTGTGGGAGGCGGACGGCCGCCCCGACGGCCGCGAAACCGAGTTTTGGGAGAGGGCGCGCGAGCTGGTCGGCATGGAGGACAGCGCCGGCGCCGGCCTGCTGGATAACCCGATAACCCACCCGAACACGCTCACCGGCTTTCCTTCCGGCGTGGAGGAGGCCGAAATCCAGGAGAACTATGGCGAGTTCCCCGACCGCCTGACCGATGAGGGCGATCGGGAGGAGACGCCGGAGGCCCGCCACAGCCCGCGTGCCCGGCGTGCCGCAGCGAAAAAGGCGGCGCGATCCGAGGCACAAAAGCCGGCAGGATCGTCCTGAGCGGTACCTCGCGCTATACTCGCCCGATGCTCACCTCGCATGTGCTTGACGACGCCGCTACATTGCTCGACGCCTGCCGAGCCCGTGGCGTCCTGCTCGCCACCGCCGAAAGCTGCACGGGCGGCCTGATCGCCGCCGCGCTCACCGCCATCGCCGGATCGTCGGACGTCGTGGATCGTGGGTTCATCACGTACTCCAACGAGGCGAAGACCGAACTTGTCGGCGTGCCGGCCGCAATGATCGAAGCCCGCGGCGCGGTCAGCGCCGATGTGGCCGCGGCGATGGCCGAGGGCGCACTGATCCGCTCCCGCGCGGCGATCGCGATTTCAGTGACCGGCGTCGCCGGGCCGGGGGGCGGCAGCGCGGACAAGCCGATCGGCCTGGTGTGGTTCGGCCTCGCCCGGAGAGGTGCCCCGACGCGCACCGATCACCAGATCTTTCCCGGGGATCGGACCGCCGTGCGTCAGGCGAGCGTGGTCCACGCGCTCGCCCTGATCCGCGCCGTCCTTTGACCCTGCCGGCCTCGGCTGGCAGGAACCCGCCGATGTCGCGCCTGCTCGACCGGACCGCGCTGGTGTGCGTGCTGCTGACGCCTCTGATGCTGCTGCACGCGCACGCCGTCGCCGAGATTACCATCGGTATCACCGCCGCCTGCTTCCTGGCACGCAGCGGGCGCGCGCGCGACTGGTCATGGCTGCGGCCGGTCTGGATGCGGCTATCGCTGCTATGGTGGGGCTGGATGGTGCTCTGCTCGGTGCCGATCGCGGCGCTTTCACTGGGCGAGGCTGGCTGGGGCGGGTTCGTGCAGGCTGTCGCGATTTTGCGCTTCGTCGTGCTGCTCGCCGCGATGCGGCATATGGTTCTGCATGACGCCGCAGCCCGCCGCTGGTTCGGTTGGGTGATCACCGCCTCGGCCGCCTGGATCGCGGCGCAATCGTTGCTGCAATACGCCACCGGCCATAACCTCTTCGGCAGCCCACGCGGCGGCGACGGGGAGCTGACGGGACCGTTCCGCAAGCCGCGCGCCGGGCCCCCGCTGTCGCGCATCCTGTTCCCGGTGCTGATCCCGCCGGTCGCCGCCCTGCTGGCCCGGCGCGGGATCGCCGCGAAGGCGGGCGCTTTCCTGCTGCTTCTGGGTGGCATCGTTGTGATGGTGTTGATCGGCCAGCGGATGCCATTGATGCTGACCGGCCTCGGCCTGGTGGTTTGCGGGCTGCTGCTACGCCGGCTCCGCCCCGCGGTGCTGGCGGCGGGAATCGCCGGTCTCGCGTTGGTCGCGGGCACCGTCGTCGTCTCGCCACCCACATACCATCGACTGGTGCTGAAGTTCACCGCGCAGATGGATACTTTCCGAAGTACCCAGTACGGGGAGCTGTATGCGCGCGCGTGGGAGATCGGGCTTCAGCATCCTCTCACTGGCCGAGGGGTCGATGGGTTTCGCACCGGGTGCGAATTGCCGCGCTACTTCGCGCCGAATTTCGACGGGCGCATTCAGGATGACGGAGGCGCCGCGATCTGCGCCAACCATCCGCACAATTTTTACGCCGAGGCGCTCGACGCCGGCGGCTTCCCGGGCCTCGTGCTGTTCTCGGCCGCCGCTCTCGGCTGGCTCATGGCGGTGGGAAAGGGCCTGGTTCGCCATCCGGATCCGTTGCGGGTCGGCTTGTTCGCTTCGCTGTTCATCCAGGTCTGGCCGCTTGCCTCCACGAGCGCCTTCATCTCCATGCCGATGGGCGGATGGATGTTTCTGCTGCTGGGCTGGGGGCTGGCGGAGGCACCGAGGCCGGGGCCGGAGGGGCGACGCTGACTCGCGGGCTGGCCGTCATCCAGCCGTTGCCCGGCATCGGCGACATGGTGTGGCATGTGCCCCATATCCGCGCCCTGGCGGCGCATTTCGACCAGCCCGTGACTCTGATCGCCAAGCCGCGCTCCGCCGCCGACCAGATATTCGTGGCCGAGGACATGGTCGCTGACGTGCTCTGGCTGGAGCGCAACCCGGAGCGCGGAAGCGGCGCGCATGACGGGCCGATCGGGTTCGGCCGGTTGGTCGCGGGCTTGCGCGAGCGGCGATTCGGCCGCGTGGTGATCCTGCATCACAGCCGCACCCTGGCGATGGCGTGCACGCTCGCCGGCATTCCCGCCCGGCACGGCTATGGTTTCAAACGCCAGCGCCCATTCCTCAATCAGCCGCCCAGCTTGCCGGAATCGGCCATCCGATTGCACCCGTTCGAGCAGGCCAGCGCCTGGCTGGCGGCCGCCGGCATCCCGATGCGTGACTCCGAGCCTCATTTGCCGGTCGCCGAGACCGCACGCCGGACGATCCGTGCCCGTCTTGGCGGTCGTCGGTTCGCGGTAATGGGGATCGGCAGTTCGGAGCCGTACAAGCAATGGGGGGCGGCCCGGTTCGCGACGCTGGCGGGTGGCCTCGCGCGTGCCGGTTGGCCGCGTCTGGTACTCGCGGGAGGCCGCGCCGAGCAGGCGTTGGCCGTGGAGATCGCCGCTCGTGCCCGTGTTGATGGGGCCGATGCCACGTCCGCGATCGGCTGGAAGCTGGGCGAGGTCGCCGCGCTGTGCGCCGAGGCCGCGTTCTACGTCGGCAACGATACCGGGGTGATGAACCTCGCCGCCGCGGTCGGCACCCGCGCCTTCGGCCTGTTCGGCGCCGTCCCGCCATTCGCGCACGCGAGCCGGATCGTCGCGGTGCTGCCCGAAGGGGGACCACCCGCGAAGGTTGATGGAATGGCACGGATCACACCGGAGGCGGTGCTGGCGGCGATGGATATCTGATCGCCGCGAGACACCATTGGGCAGGCGGCGGAGCGAACTCCAAGGCGACTATCGTGGCTGCGGTCTCAACGACCACATCACCGCCAGCCCAAGCGGTAGACCGCTCGCGACAAGGAAAGTGGCGGCGAAGCCTGCGCTCTGGAACACCAGCATCAGGCTCGCCGCGCCGAACACGATCCCCAGCGTGCGGGTCAGCATGGCCAAGCTGCCCGCTACCCCACGATCCCCACGCGGCAAGGCGGCCGTCACGCGGTCCAGATACGCTACCTGGAACAACCCGACGCCGAGCCCTTGCACGAACATCGCCACCACCAGCAGCGATACTGAGGTGCCGCGCAGGCCGATCGCGAGCAAGCCGAGCCCCGCCAGCAACGCCCCGCCGGCGAGCGGCCATACCTGACCGCGCCCCAGGACCCGCGCGGCGACAGGCGCGGCCAGCGCGATCGCGGCGGGGGAGGCGGCCAGCACCAACCCGCGCTCGATCTCTGTCAGGCGCACCAGCGATGCCAAGGCGAACGGCACCAACAGCAGCACCGCGAATCCGGCAAGGTTCACCAGCACGCTGCCGGCGTTCAGCAGCGCGAAGTCGGCATCGCGGAACAGCGTGAGCTTGACGATCGGCGACGGTGTCCGCCCCTCGCGCCGTATGAACAAGGCGCCAGTGAGCAGCGCGAAGGCCGCTCCGCCTCCCGCCCAGACCGGCCGGCGCACCTCGCCGAGCGCGAGAAGCAATCCGCACAAGGCCAGCACCAGCAGTACCGCGCCCGCCCAGTCGAATCGCGGCACGCTGCCCGTGCCCCTGCGGTGATCCGCTGGCAGACGCAGACCGAGCAGCAGCCCGAGCAACGCCAGCGGCGCGCGCGCCCAGAACACGCAGGACCAATCGAACCGGGCGAGCAGCAATCCCGCCGTCACCGGGCCGAGTGCTCCACCGACGCCAAACGCAATGGTGTAGAGGGCGACCGCGCGCGGGCGCAGCGCTTCCGGGTAGAGGTTCACGACCAGCGCGGGACCGCAGCTCATCACAAGACCGGCACCGACGCCTTGCAGCACGCGCCCGCCCAGCAACCACCCGAAGCTCGGCGCGGCGGTTTCCAGAAGGAACGCGGCGGCGCTCCAGGCCGTGCCGATCAGGAAGATGCGTCGATGCCCCGCGATGTCGCCGACGCGCCCGAACACCAGCACCAGGCTGGCACTGGCCAGTGTATAGCTGATTACCACCCACTGGATCAGTTCGATCGACAGGCCGAAATGCGCGGTGATGTGCGGGAAATCGACGTTCACGGCGGAGTCGAGCGGCACTGTCGCCGTGCCTAGCAAGATAGCCGCGAGGCTCCAGCGGTCGAGCGCGGGGCGCGGGCCGGGCGTGTGCCCGGCCCGGGAGACCGGCGCCGCTTGGCTCAGACCGACTTCTTCAGTGTGGGCGAAGCCTTGAAGCGCACCGTCTTGCCGGCCTTGACCTTGATCGATTCACCGGTGCGCGGGTTCAGACCCTTTCGCGCCTTGGTCTTGCGAACCGTGAAGGTGCCGAAGCTGGGCAGGGTAAATTTACCCGACTTCTTCAGCTCCTTGACGATTGCGTCCATCAGGTGCCCGGCTGCGCGGTTGGCCGCCGCCCCGGTCAGATCGGCCGATGACTGGATGATCTGGGCGATAAATGCCTTCGACATGCTGTCTCCTCGTTACAAGCGGTAGGCATGACCCGGCGCTTGCGGAGTCGCCGCGCCGTCGCAACGGTTTTACGAGGCGCATTCAGATTTCGCCAGTGCTTCTTGAGCCTGAAGTGAGAAAAATCAACCGAAACGGGGACAGTTGCGTACCCGGGCGGAGCCGTGGCTCCGCCCTTGTATCCTCACACGCTGCCTTGCGAGACGAATTTGGTGGTCAGGTACGACTCGATCGCCTCCGATCCGCCCTCGGAGCCGTAGCCGGAGTCCTTTACTCCTCCGAATGGCACCTCGGGCAGCGCCAGGCTGATATGGTTGATCGTCATCATCCCCGCCTCCACCGAGGCGGCGATTGCGTTCGCCGTCTTCGCCGATCGGGTGAAGGCGTAGGAAGCGAGCCCGAACGGCAGACGGTTCGCCTCAGCGACCACGTCGTCGAAGCTGCGGAAAGGCGAAATCACCGCCACCGGGCCGAACGGCTCCTCGTTCATGATACGCGCATCCAGCGGTACGTTGGTCAGCACCGTCGGCTCGAAGAAGTTGCCCTTGTTGCCGATCCGGTTGCCGCCAGTCTTCACCTCCGCTCCATGCTTCACGGCGTCGCCGACGAAGGCGTCCATCGCGGTGATCCGGCGTGGGTTCGCCATCGGCCCCATCGTGGTGGTGCTCTCCATCCCGTCGCCCACCTTCGCCTTCTTCACATGGGCGACGAAGCTGTCGACGAATTGCTGGTACACCGGCTCCTGCACCAGGAACCGCGTGGGAGAGATGCAGACCTGCCCGGCATTGCGCATCTTACTGGCGGCGAGGGTGCGCGATGCCTTCTCGACGTCCGCATCGTCGAACACGATCGCCGGGGCATGGCCGCCCAGCTCCATCGTCGCGCGCTTCATATGCAGACCGGCCATCGCGGCGAGCTGCTTGCCGATCGCGGTCGAGCCAGTGAACGAGATCTTGCGGATGATCGGGTGCGGAATGAGGTACTCCGAGATTTCGGCTGGAACGCCATAGACGAGGCTGATGACGCCCGCCGGTACCCCGGCATCGGCGAAGCAGCGGATCAGCTCGGCGGGCGAGGCCGGCGTCTCCTCGGGCGCCTTGACGATGATGGAGCAGCCGGCGGCGAGCGCCGCGGAGAGCTTCCGGACGACCTGATTGATCGGGAAGTTCCACGGCGTGAACGCCGCGACCGGCCCGACCGGTTCCTTGATCACGAGCTGATAGACGGCCTCGGCGCGGGCCGGGATGACCCGTCCGTAGGCGCGGCGCGCCTCCTCGGCGAACCAGTCGATCACGTCGGCGCCGGCCAGCGTCTCGCCCTTCGCCTCGGCCAGCGGCTTGCCCTGCTCCTGGGTCATCAGAAGGGCGATGGCGTCGGCCCGCTCACGCAGGAGGTCGGCGGCTTTCCGCATCACCTTCGCACGGTCATACGCCGAGACCTTGCGCCAGATCGCAAACCCCTTCTTCGCCGCCTCCAACGCGTGGTCGAGATCGGAGCGGTCGGCGTGCGCGACGCTGCCAATGGTGTCCCCGGTGGCGGGGTTTACCACCGGAATGGTGCGGCCGCCGGCGGCCTTGGTCCAGGCACCGTCGATGAACAAGGTCACGTCGGGGTACATGCAAATCTCCATCTGAAGTTCTCCCGGTCGTATTCTTCGGGCGCGCATTGTCAAGCCGGCGGAAGCCGAGGCATGCTGGCGAACCCGGTCGACGGAGGGTTCGTCCATGAATCAGATCCGAAACAGCGCCTATCGTCACCTGGAGGTGACGCCTATCTCGGGGTCGGGGGGCGCCGAGATCGGCGGCGTGGACCTCGCGCACGAGTTGCCGGACGATGTCCTTGGCGAGATCCGTGCCGCGCTGCTCGGCCACCAGGTCATCTTCTTTCGCAACCAGCGCCTCACCGACGATCAGCTTCTCGGCTTCGCCCGCCGCTGGGGCGAGATTCATCTGCATCCGTTCGTGGAAGGGATGCCTGACCATCCGGAGATCCTGGAGATCGTGAAACGTCCGACCGACAAAAAGAACTTCGGCGGGGCGTGGCACACCGACCAGATGTTCGCCCCGCGCCCAGCGATGGGCACGATGCTGTATGCGCTGGAGGTGCCCTCGGCCGGCGGGGACACGATGTTCACCAACCAGTATCTCGCTTACGAGAGCCTGTCGGCCGCTATGCGTGCGATGCTCGACTCGTTGCGGACCGTCTGTATCGGCGACCGGTCCAAGCGCAGCGGGGGGCCAGCACGCAAGGACCTCTATCCCGCCACGATGGCCTCGATGAAGGGCAAGGACCCAGGCGACGTGCAGACCGACAGCATCCATCCGCTGGTGCGGACCCATCCGGAAACAGGACGCAAGGCGCTGTACGTCGGCGGGCATGTCCAGGCCTTCGAGGGCATGACCGACGAGGAGAGCGCACCGCTGATCGGCTTCCTGATGGCGCACTCCACCCGGCCGGAGTTCACCTGCCGCTTCCGTTGGGCGACCGGCTCGCTCGCTTTCTGGGACAATCGCTGCACCCAGCATTTCGCGGTCAACGATTATCCGGCCGAGACGCGCATCATGCACCGCGTCACGGTCTGCGGCGACGAGCCGTTCTGAAAGGTCACAACGAATGCAAGTCGGGTTCGTCGGCGTCGGCAACATGGGCGGTCCCATGTG
>JBDTFI010000517.1:0-4775 GCA_039938035.1 Acetobacteraceae bacterium
GTCGAGCGGATCATCCTCACCGCCTCGGGCGGCCCGTTCCGCACCGCCAGCACCGAGGAGATGGCGCGCGCCACGCCCGAGGCAGCGTTGAAGCACCCTGTCTGGTCGATGGGGGCGAAGATCTCGATCGATTCCGCGACGTTGATGAACAAGGGGTTGGAGGTCATCGAGGCGGCGCGATTGTTCAGCCTGCCGGAAACCGCCATCGACGTGCTGGTGCATCGTCAATCGGTGATCCACGGCATGGTCTGTTATCAGGACGGCAGCGTGCTCGCCCAACTCGGCTCGCCCGACATGCGAATTCCCATCGCCCACACCCTGGCCTGGCCCGAGCGCATCCGCACGGCCTCGCCCCGGCTCGACCTCGCCGCCGTGGCTCGGCTGGATTTCGAGGCGCCCGACCCGGTACGGTTCCCTGCCCTGCGCGTGGCACGCGAGGCGTTGCGGGCCGGCGGCGGGGTGCCCGCGATCCTCAGCGCCGCGAATGAAGTGGCGGTCGAGGCGTTCCTGGCGCGACGAATTGGGTTTCTCGACATCGTCGCGACGGTGGAGGCCGTGCTGGGCCAGATGGGCGCGCAGCCAGCCGATACGCTGGAGGACGTGGTGGCGCTCGACGCCGCCGCCCGGATCATGGCGACAGAGCTTGTCGCCTCGCGGGCGCGACATGATATGGTAGCCGCTTCATAACCCAAGCAGGCTCGCGTGCTCCACGCCGTCCCCGATGTTTTCCGCACAGCGATCTCGTTCGTCGTCGTGCTCGGCGTGCTGGTGTTCATCCATGAACTCGGCCACTACCTCGCCGCGCGCTGGACCGGGGTGCATGTGGAGACGTTCTCCATCGGCTTCGGTCAGGCCCTGACGAGCTGGGTGGACCGGCGCGGCACCGTCTGGAAGCTCGCCTGGCTGCCGCTCGGCGGCTACGTGAAGCTGCACGGCCAGGAACGGGCCGAGGACATGTCGGCGGAGCGGCGCGCCTTGCTGATTCCCGGCCGGACCTTCCAGGAAAAATCCGTCGGCCGCCGCGCGATCGTCGTCGCGGCGGGACCGGCGGCGAATTTCCTGCTCGCCGCAGTGCTGTTCTTTGCCCTGTTCGCCGCCTTGGGGCGCCCGATCGCCCTGCCGGTCGTGACCGACGTGCTCCCCGATTCCGCGGCCGCCACGGCGGGGATCGTGGCGCAGGACCGGATCGTGGCGGTCAATGGCGCGCCGGTCACGACGTTCGAGGCTTTGCAGAACGCGATCGGCCCCCATCCGGGCGAACAGGTCAGCATGACCGTCCGCCACGACGGGGCCGAGAAGACCATGCCCGTGACCCTCGGCGCACAGCAGGAGAATGGCCGAGAGGTCGGCTTGCTCGGCATCAAGGGCGGCGTGGTCGAGTACCAGCACCTGTCGCTTCCCGCCGCCTTCGTCGGCGGCATCACCGAGACCTGGACGGTGACCGTCGAGACGGTGCGCGGCGTTAGCCAGATGATCTCGGGACATCGCGGCACCGGGGAGCTTGGGGGCCCGTTGCGCATTGCCCAGCTTTCGGGCGAGGTGGCGGCCCTTGGCGTCGCCAGCCTGCTGTCATTCATGGCTGTGCTCTCGGTCAATCTGGGCCTCATCAACCTTTTCCCGATCCCGGTCCTCGATGGCGGGCACCTACTGTTTTACCTGTTCGAGGTTCTCCGCGGCCGTCCGCTGCCGGCTCGGGCGCAGGAGTATGGGTTCCGCGCTGGCCTCGCGCTGCTGGTCGGATTGATGGTGTTTGCGACCTGGAACGACCTGTCGCATTTCGGGCTGTTCCGCTGGCTGACGGGCTAGCTCAGCGCTCCATATCCGGCGATCAGCCGCACGTCATGGGCCGCCAGGGCCGCGCGCACCGCCGGATCGAGTAACGCCGCCAGTTCGGCCTCGTGGGCGTAATTCGGCATCAGCGTCACCAGCCGCTCATCGCGCCATGCGGCCGGATGCAGGTAGATTTCGCTGACGCCGTCCGGCAGCGTTCCGGCAAGCTGAACCAGGCGCTCAGCGGTCATCGCCCCGGTCGAGCGAATCCCGAAGCAATGATCGTTGGTCGCCAGCCCCGCTTGGCGTGCCTGACGGCGTAGCAGCCGGGTCCAGGCGAACAGGGCGCGATGCCCGACCCCTCCCCCTACCCCCTCCCGCAGGGTGAGGATCTCACCGCCGTCATGCCCGCGAATGCGGGTATCCACGTCTTCCTTGGTCGCCCGCAAAGTCGTGGATACCCGCATTCGCGGGCATGACGGGGTGTTCTTGGTCATCTGCGATCGCCCTGTCCGCGAGGGGAGGCGGTAGGGGGAGGGGCTCGCCCACTCCGCCGGCACCCGCACCGCCCGCAGCCCGAACTCCCGACCGATGTCGATCAGCAGCCGCCCGACCGTCGGATGCAGATGCATGTGCTTGTGGGCGTTCGCATGATCGAGCGGCAGTCCGGTCGCCGCGAACGCCTCGAACTGCGCGCGGATCTCGGCGGCAAGTTGGCGGCGGGCACGCGGGCGGAAGAAGTAGTTCACCCCCAGCCGGAACTGTTCGGACGGGAACTGACCGCCGGGCGCGATCGCCTGGTGCAGCACCGCCGGCCCCTCGATCACCACCAGATGCAGCCCGACCGCCAGTGAAGGCATCGACTTGGCCCGGCGCACCGCATCCGCCGCGGCCGGCCCTGCGACCATCAGGCTGGCGGCGGTCAGGATGCCGTCGCGATGTCCGCGTTCGACCGCCTCGTTGACCGCCTCCGAGAGCCCGAAATCGTCGGCGGTGACGATGAGGCGCTTCACGCCGCCTTGTGGCGCTCCCGCAGGAACTGGAAGAACTCCACCCCTTCGCGCAACCGGCGCTTCATCATCTGCGGGCTGCGCGCCATCTCGCCGACGATCGCGGCGATCTTCGGCGCCCGGAAGTAGAACTTCCGGTAGAACGTCTCGACGCTGTCGAAAATCTCGGTGTGGCTAAGGTTGGGGTAGCTCAGGGGGGCGATCTGGATGCCGTGGTCATCGATCAGCTCCGCGTGGCTCGCGTCCAGCCAGCCGTTCTCGACGGCCTGGTTATAGAGGAACGTGCCCGGATACGGTGCCGCCAGTGAGACCTGGATGGTGTGCGGGTTGATCTCGGTGGCGAAGCGGATGGTCTCCTGGATGGTCTCCTTGCTCTCCCCGGGCAGGCCGAGGATGAAGGTGCCGTGGATCTTGATGCCAAGCTCGTGGCAGTCCTTGGTGAACCGCCTGGCGACCTCGATCCGCATCCCCTTCTTGATGTTGTAAAGGATCTGCTGGTTGCCGCTCTCGTAGCCCACCAGCAGCAGGCGCAAGCCGTTGTCCTTGAGCACCTTCAGCGTCGCGCGCGGGACATTGGCCTTCGCGTTGCAGGACCAGGTGACGCCGAGCTTGCCCAGTTCCTTCGCGATCGCCTCGGCGCGCGGCAGATTGTCGGTGAAGGTGTCGTCGTCGAAGAAGAACTCCCGCACCTGCGGGAAGTAGCTCTTCGCCAGCTTGATCTCGGCGGCGACATGCTCGGGGCTGCGCACCCGGTCGCGGTGCCCGCCCACGGTCTGCGGCCACAGACAGAAGGTGCAATGCGATTTGCAGCCTCGGCCGGTGTAAAGCGATACGTAGGGGTGCAGCAGATAGCCGATGAAGTAGTCCTCGATCCGCAGGTCGCGCTTGTACACCTCGGTGACGAACGGCAGCTGGTCCATGTCCTCGAGCGTCGCGCGGTCCTTGTTGTGGACGATCCCGCCCGCGCGGTCGCGCCAGGAGATGCCGTCGACGCCGGCGAACTCACGCCCGTCGGCGATCTCCTTGATCGTGAAGTCGAATTCGTTGCGGGCGACGAAGTCGATCGCCTCGCCGGCCTGACGCAGGCTCTTTTCCGCCTCGACCGCCACCTTGGCGCCGACCATGCCGATCTTGAGGCCCGGCACGTCCTGCTTCAGCCGCGCCGCGACTTTCACATCGGAGGCGAACGAGGGCGTGGAGGTATGAATCACGCACAGATCGCGCCCACGCGCCGCGGCGAGCACCGACTCCAGGGTCACGCCGGCCGGCGGGGCGTCGATGAGCAAGCTGTCCGCGACCAGTGCCGCCGGCTGGGCCAGCCAGGTCGGATACCAATAGGAGCGGATCTCCCGCTTCGCCTGGTAGCGCGAGCCGGCGCCGCCGTCGAAACCGTCGAACGAGGGCGGCTGAAGGAACAGAGTCTTCATCATCTTGGTCTCGGTCCTTCTAAACGGCGGGGTCATCGGCACGCATCCGATGCCCGCGCCAGTCGACGCCGCGTCCGGCATAGCTCGCGACCATCACGGCCACGGACATAAGCTCGCGCAACGGCAGAAGCCAGATAGGCGCCGCTATGGCAACCCCGGCGGGTAGCCGCCGAAGCAGCGCGCGGTCAACCGCCAGCGCCGCCGCCGCCCGCGCTGCCCAGGCGAGCAGCACCAGGCTCCAGGCCCACGGAGCGCCGGTGCTGAGCAGCAAAGCCAGCAGCGCCCAGGCAATCGGATACTGAAGCACGGAAGCGGCGAAGGCGCCTGGCACCAGGACGCGGATGGTCCGCGCCCAACGCAACTCATGGCGGAACAGCGCGCCCAGCGTCGCCTCGCTCACGATGGTCAGCGGCACGGTGTCGGCCAGCCGCACGGCCAACCCGAGGCCGGCCACGAGGCGGCCCAGTACGTTGTCATCGGCGAGGTGCCCGACCAACGCCTCCAGCCCGCCAACGGCGGCAAGCGTGTCGCGGCGCAGCGCCATGGTCGCGCCGAGGCAGTCCCGCCG
>JBDTFI010000518.1:0-9266 GCA_039938035.1 Acetobacteraceae bacterium
CCGCCACCGATCTCGGCGCGCGGCAGGTCGAGCGCATCCTGCTTAACATCGAGTACGGCCTGCCGGTCTGAGCCGCCTTGCGGCTCTACCGTGTCGCCTCCGCACGCCATCCGGTATGGGACGGCGCCGGAGCCGCCTTGTCCGGGGGTCGTTGGAATCCGCCCGGCATGCCGGTGATCTATGCCGCCGGTTCCTTGTCCCTGGCCATGCTGGAGCGCCTGGTTCAAAGGACCGCCCTGCGCCGGACATTGCTCGTCGAGGCGGTCGTCCCGGACGATCTTGCGATCGAAGACCTGATGGCCGACCCGCCGGCGAACTGGCGGGCGATGAACAGTCCCGAGGCGGCGCGCGCGGGCGGCGCGTGGGCGGCGTCGGGCCGGACGGTGCTGCTTCGGGTGCCCTCCGTGGTCGTGCCGCGCGAGGCGAACTACCTGATCAACCCGCTCCACCAAGACGCCGCGCGCATCACGGTCGGAGCACCCGAGGAGCTGGAATGGGACACCCGCCTGTTCGGTCCCTCAGCCCGGCGGGCGCGTACACAGTAGCCTCGCGGCGTGTACATCCCGGCGTCGGACGTCCTCGCGGCGCGTACATCGCGCCTCGCGGGCAGCTCTGGACCGCGTACATCGGACGGCCCGCGAGATCCGCGACGCGTACACGTCGACGCCCACCTTGCGACGCCCGGACGGCCGACGCAGATTGCCGCCCGCCACGCCCCGGATGCCCTACATGAGCGCGATCGAGCCGATCCCCTACCCTGACGCCAAGCTGCGCCGCATCCTCGGCTCCGTCCGGGTCATCGCACTGGTCGGTGCGTCATCGAACTGGGATCGCCCGAGCTACTTCGTCATGAAGTACCTCCAGGGGAAGGGCTACCGGGTCATCCCAGTCAACCCGCGCCTCGCCGGCCAGGAATTGCTCGGCGAACGCGCCTACGCCTCGCTGCGCGACATTCCAGAGCACGTCGACATGGTCGACGTCTTCCGCGCCTCCGACCAGGTCGATCCGATCGTCGACGACGCCATCGCCATCGGCGCAAGCGTGATCTGGATGCAGCTCGGCGTGCGCAACGACGAAGCCGGCGCGCGTGCCGAGGCCGCCGGGCTGGAGGTCGTGATGAACCGCTGTCCGAAGATCGAGTTCGGCCGCCTGGGCGGCGAACTCTCCTGGAGCGGCGTCGATTCCGGTATCATCCGTAATCAGGCCGCGAAGGCGCCGACCGACGCGAAACCTCGCGCCGAGCCGGAACGCAACGTCACTTACGGCTTCGACACCCGCGCCATCCACGCCGGCGCCGCACCCGATCCCACCACCGGGGCGCGTTCGACGCCCATCTTCCAGACCGCCGCCTACGTGTTCGACGATTCCGATCACGCCGCCTCGCTCTTCAACCTGCACAATTTCGGCTACATCTACGGCCGCATCAACAATCCCACCGTCTCGGTGCTGGAGGAACGCGTTGCCAGCCTCGAAGGCGGGCGCGCGGCACTCGCTTGCGCGTCGGGCCATGCCGCGCAGTTCCTGGTGTTCGTGACCATGCTCGAACCGGGCGACGAGTTCCTCGCCTCGCGCAACCTCTACGGCGGTTCGCTCACGCAATTCGGACTGTCGTTCAAGAAGCTTGGCTGGACCTGCCATTTCGTCGATCCGCGCGACCCGGAGGATTTCCGTCGCGCGCTGACGCCGCGCTGCAAGGCGATCTTCGTCGAAAGCCTCGCCAATCCGGGCGGCGTCATCGTCGATCTCGAGGCGGTCGCGCGGATCGCGCATGATGCCGGCATTCCGCTGATCGTCGATAACACGCTGGCGACGCCCTATCTGTGTCGCCCGATCGAATGGGGCGCCGACATCGTCACCCATTCGACCACCAAGTTCCTCAACGGCCACGGCAATGCGTTGGGTGGTATCGTCGTCGAATCCGGCCACTTCGACTGGGCGCAAGGCAACCGCTTTCCGGCGTTGACCGAACCCGAACCGGCCTATCACGGCCTGCGCTTCTACGAGAATTTCGGCGATTTCGCGTTCACCACCAAGGCGCGCGCGGTGGCGCTGCGCGATTATGGCCCGACTCTGGCGCCGCTCAACGCCTTCCTCACCATCACCGGCATCGAAACCCTGCACGTCCGCATGGACCGCCACGTCGCCAATGCGCGGCGCGTGGCCGAGTTCCTTGACCAGCATCCGAACGTCACCTGGGTGTCCTACGCGGGGCTCGAGTCCAGCCCGTACAACGCACTCGCCCGCAAATACATGCCGCTCGGCGCCGGCTCGGTGTTCACTTTCGGCGTGCGCGGCGGGTACGACGGTGGCGTCCGCATGGTCGAGACCGTGCGGCTGTTTTCCCACCTCGCCAATATCGGCGACACGCGCAGCCTCATCCTCCACCCGGCCTCCACCACGCATCGCCAGCTCTCCGACGAGCAGCGCGCGGCAGCCGGCGCCAATCCCGACACGATCCGCCTCTCCGTCGGACTGGAGAACGCGGAGGACCTGATCCGCGACCTCGACCAGGCGCTCCGCGCCGCGTGACCGACTACCCCGACTTTCCCAATGTCGACCTCCTCGACCGTATCCCGCTCGATGCGCGCGTGGTGCTCGACGTCGGCTGCGGAACCGGCGCGCTCGGCGCGGCGTACCGCGCGCGCAATCCGCGCTGCCGCCTCCTCGGGATCGACCTGGATCGGCAAGCCGCGCAACAGGCCGCCCGGCGCCTCGATGCGGTCGCCAATGTCGACGTCGAGCGAAACCCGCTGCCGTTCAGCCTCACCGCCGGCATCGACTGCGTCATCTACGGCGACGTGCTCGAGCACCTGAAGGACCCGTTCGCGCTGCTCGCGCGCCACGCCGAGGCGCTTAGCCCGCATGGTACCATGCTCATCTGCGTGCCGAACGTGGAGCACTGGAGCTTCGCCGCCCATTTGCTGCGCGGCGACTGGGACTACGAGGAATCCGGCCTGCTCGATCGCACGCATCTGCGCTGGTTCAGCCTCGAAAGCCTGCGGCGCGGCCTCGACGCGCTGCATCTCGCCCCCTGCGACGTGCATCCGCGCCTGTTCGACCCGGAGCAGGCACAGGCCTTCGCCACCGCGCTGACGCCGTCGCTGCTGCGCATGGGGATCGACCCGGTGGCCTACGCGCGCCGCGCCGCGCCGCTGCAATATGTCTGGCGCGTGCGCCGCGATCCGCCGGTACGCATGACCATCGCGGCGACCATGCTGGAACCCGTGGGCGGCGTGTCGCACACGCGGATCGTGTATCCGCTGCAGGCGATGGCGACCGATCCGGCGATCCAGACGCTGGTGCTCGGCGAGCCCGAACCACTGCCGAACGTCGCACCCGAAACGCCGCGCATCGTCGTGCTGCATCGTCCCGTGCTGGCCGGCACCCAAGGGCTCGATCGGCTCAACCGCCTGTTTGCCGCCGGCTGGGTGGTGGTGACGGAATTCGACGACCATCCCGACTTCTTCGCCGCGATGCAAGGCGGCGATCAGCTCAGCTTCACCGGCGTCCACGCCGTGCAGACCAGCACGCAAGCGCTCGCCGACGTACTGCGCGGCCGCAATCCGGAAACCCGCGTGTTCCCCAATGCCATCGCCGCGCTGCCGGAGCGGCGCAACTTCACCGAACCATTCCTCACGTTGTTCTTCGGCGCGCTCAACCGCGAGGCCGACTGGCGGCCGCTGATGCCCGCGCTGAACGCCGCCGCGACCGCTGCCGGGGAGCGGTTGCGCTTTCGCGTCGTCCATGACCGTGCCTTCTTCGACGCGCTCCTCACGCCGCACAAGACCTTCACCCCGACCTGCGATCACGAGACCTATCTGCGCCTGCTGGGCGAATCCGAGATCTCGTTCATGCCGCTCGCCGACACCGGTTTCAATCGCGCCAAATCAGACCTGAAATTCATCGAGGCCGCCGCCTGCCGTGCCGCCGCTTTGGCCAGCCCGGTGGTCTACGCCGACACGATCGAGGACGGCCGCACCGGCCTGCTATTCGCCGACGCCGAGGCGTTGCACGACCGGCTTTTGCGTCTGGTCGCCATGCCCGATCTCGCCCGCGCGATCGGTGAGGCGGCGCGCGCCTATGTCGCCGCCGAACGGATGCTCGCCTACCAGGTCGCCGACCGAATTGCCTGGTACCGTTCACTGTGGGAGCGGCGCGAGGAACTCTCGGCGGCGCTGCGCGCCCGCGTCAGCGAAGCGACCATCTCACCCGCCCTTCCACTCCAGAATATATAGCCCCGCATCGTAATCCGTCGCGTAGATCACCCCGTCGACCGAGACGAAGATATCCGCCGTGTGGCGCATCTTCGCCCGCCCGCGCATCGGCTCCATCCAGCGCGTCGGCATCGGCGGCACGAAATGCCCGATCTCCGCGGGCCGGAACGGATCGACGATGTCGTAGACCCGCACGCCGGCGCTCTGATACGTTGCGAAGATGATGCGGTCGCTGATGAACGAGCCCGGCCGGTTCTCGTGCAGGTTATGCGGCCCGAACTGCCCACCCTTGGCGACGTAGTCCTGCTCGGCGGGCACCGGAAAGGTCGCGATCGATATCGGATTGTCCTTCGCCCGTATGTCGAACATCCAGATGCGCTTCATCTGGTCCTGGTCGATGTCGCGCACCGCCTCGTCGGCCACCACCAGCAGGTCGCGCGCCAGCAGCGGCAGCGCCGAGTGCGTGCCGCCGCCGAACGGCGGACTCCAGTTGCGGTGCGCGATCAGGCGCGGCGAGGCAGGATCGGCGACGTCGAGGATCGTCAGCCCGCCGTCGCGCCAGCTTCCGTACGCCATCCCGTCCGCCACTACCGCATGATGCAGCGCGACCCGGTTGGTCCAACCCGGAATCTCCCCGCCCGCGATGTGCATCCCCGGTATCCACCACCGCCCCGCCTCGACCGGATGCGTCGGGTCGGTCATGTCGATGATGAGCAGGATATGGTCGGTGAACCCGTCGAGCAGCGCCGAGGCGTAGGCGTAGCGACCGCCGGTCCACCAGATGCGGTGCAGTCCGAGGCCCGCGACCTCCATGAACCCGATCGCGCGCGGATTGGCCGGGTCCTTGATGTCATAGACCCGCATCCCGGCCGAGAAATCCTTCCCGCGCACGCCGTAGCGCCGGCTGTCGACCTGATTGGACTGGCCATAATACTCGTCGATCGTCAGCAACGCCTTGAGGTCCAGCTCCTCGATCACCAGCAGCAGGTCCTCGGCGGCTTGCAGGTGCATACACCAGGAGTTCGGATGGATCGGCAGCCAGTTCACCGGCCGCGGCGCCCGCGGGTCGGAGACATCGGCGACCGCGACGCCCCGGCTGGTGCGGGTGCCCATGTAGGCGTGGCCGCGCGCGACCATGACCTGCACGCAGTCGCCGTGCCCGGCATTGTCGGTATGACCCAGGTAGGCGATGTTGCGGGCACTCTCGGCGACGATGCTCATGGCCCAGCATGGGCCAGCCACCCCGCCGACAACAAGGGCTGACGCTGAAACAGGGGGACAAAATGACGAACCGAATCGGACGCCGCGCGCTCGCCGCCGGCGCGGGGCTGCTGCCGGTGGCGATGATCGGCAGCGCGCGGGCGCAGACACCGGGCGAGAGCGCACTCGATCGCATCCGCCGCACCAAGACGCTGCGGATCGCCGCGTTACCGGGGGAGTTGCCCTATTTCTCGAAGGACATCACGACCGGCGCCTGGGGCGGGGCGTGCATCGAGATGGCGGGCAGCATCGCCAAGGTACTGGATGCGAAGCTGCAATACGTCGAGGCGACCTACGGCACCTCGGTGCTCGACCTGCAAACCGACAAGGTCGATCTCTGCTTCGCGCTGAACCCGACGCCGGAGCGCGCGCTCGCCATCCGTTTCACCCACCCGATGCTGATCCACCCGTTCGGCTGCCTCGCCAAGCCGGGCCTGGAGCCGAAGAGCTGGGCCGACATCAACAAGCCCGAGCTGCGCATCTCCTTCGATATCGGTTCGTTGCACGAGACGGTGGCGAAGCGGTTCGCCCCCAAGGCCCAGCTCATGGGCTTCCCGAGCCGTGATCAGGCGATTCTCGCACTGCAATCGGGGCGCGTGGACGTCGACATCCTCGCCGCCATGCTGGGCCTGTCGGCGGTGGCGAAAAACCCCGGGCTCGGGCGCTGGTATCTGCTTGACCAGCCCACGGTCGCGCTGCCCAGCGCGCTTGCCGTGCAGTACGAACCGGACACCAAGTTCGTCGACGTGATCGACGCCTGGCTCGACTTCAACCGCGGCATCGGTCAGTTGCGCGAATGGCTGATCGGCGGCCTGGAGCTGGAGGGCGTGAAGCGCGAGCAGATCCCGACGGAGTTGACGTTCTGACGACCCTCACCCGCCGCGCGAGGGCGCGGCGACCTCTCCCAGAGCGAGAGGTGGACGTATCTCCTTCACCTCTCCCGCTCTTGCGGGAGAGGTCGCCGCGTCTTCGCGGCGGGTGAGGGTTCCGGATGCGCTACACCTGGGACTTCCACTCCCTCCTGCAGTACTGGCCCCTCCTGTGGCGGGGCACCCTCGTTACCCTCGCCTTCACCGCCGCGACCATTTTCTGCGGCCTCGTCATCGGCCTGCTCATCGGCATCGGCCGCCTGTCGCGCTCCAGGCTGCTGAACGCGCCGCTGATCGCGCTCACCGAACTGTTCCGCTGCACCCCGCTGCTGGTGCAGCTCGTGTGGTTCTATTACGCACTCCCGGTGCTGCTGCACATCCAGATCCCGGCCCTCGCGGCGGCGGGCGCGACGCTGTCGCTCTACACCGGCGTGTTCTACGCGGAGATCTTCCGTGCCGGCATCATCTCGATCGAGCCGGGCCAATGGGACGCCGCACGCGCGCTCGGCCTGTCGCGGTGGCGCATGATGCGCCTGGTGATCCTGCCGCAAGCGATACGCCGCATGGTGCCGCCCTTCGTCAGCCAGTCGATCACCCAGCTCAAGAACACCTCGCTGGTCTCGACCATCGCCGTCCCCGACCTGCTGTACCAGGGCACCATCATCACCGAGACGACGTATCGCCCGCTGGAAGTCTACACCGTCGTCGCGCTGATCTATTTCGCGCTGCTGTTTCCCAGCACGATGCTGGCCCAGTGGTACGAACGGCGCCTGGCCGCGCGGCGCTGACCTACCCGCCCACCTTCCGCCACTTGCGCCCGTCCTTCGCCAGCAGCGCGTCCGCCGCCGCCGGCCCATCGCTGCCGGAGGCGTAGTTCGGGAACTCGGCCTTCGTTTCCTTCCACGCATCCAGCACCGGCTGGACCACCCGCCACGTTTCCTCGACCATGTCGGCACGGTTGAACAGCGTCTGATCGCCGGTCATCACGTCGTAGATCAACGTCTCATAGCCGACATTCGGTTCCGGCTGGAACCAGTCATTGTAGCGGAATCGCATCTGCACCGCCGCGAGGTCCACGATCGGCCCCGGCCGCTTCACCTCGAACTGCAACGCGATGCTCTCTTGCGGCTGGATGTGGATCACCAGCCAGTTCGCTGGCAGCGCGTCGACGTTGGTATCCGCGAACGGCGCGTACGGCGCCGGCTTGAAGCGGATCGCGATCTCCGTGTAGCGCGCCGACATGTGCTTGCCGGTACGCAGATAGAACGGCACGCCGGCCCAGCGCCAATTGTCGATCGACAGCCGCATGGCGACGTAGGTCTCGATATTCGAATCCTTCGCCACATCCGGCTCGGCGCGATAGGGAACCATGGCGTGTCCCTCCACCGGCCCGGCATCGTACTGCCCGCGCACCGCGTCGTCCGCGCACACGTCGCGCATCGCGGCGTACACGTCCTCCTTGCGGCCACGGATGGAGCGGGCGTCGAACCCGCCCGGCGGCTCCATCGCCACCATCGCGAGCAGCTGGAACACGTGGTTCGGCACCATGTCGCGCAGCGCGCCGGTCTGTTCGTAGAACCGTCCGCGCCCCTCGACGCCGACGGTCTCGGCGACCGTGATCTGCACATGATCGACGCGGTCGCGGTTCCACAGCGGCTCGAATATCCCGTTGGCGAAGCGCAGCGCCATGATGTTCTGGACCGTCTCCTTGCCGAGGAAATGATCGATCCGGTAAGTCTGGTCCTCGCGCAGCACGCGCCCCAGCCGCTGGTTCAGCGCGCGCGCGGATGCCAGATCGTGGCCGAACGGCTTCTCGATCACGACACGCCGCCAGCGCTCCTCCTCGCACTCGGCGAGCTTCGCCGCCCCGATATTGTCGATCACCGGCCCGAAGAACCGATCGGCGACGGCCAGGTAGAACAGCACGTTGCCGCCGGTGCCGTGCTTGGCCGCCACGTCATCCAGGTGCGCGGCCAGGCGCGCGTAGACCGCCGCGTCCGTGATGTCGCCCTGCACGTAGGACATCGCCGAGGCCAGCCGGTCCCACGCGGCGCTTTCGATGGCGCCGATCTGGCTCTCGCTGTCGGGATTGCCGACGAAGCTCTCCAGCATGGCGTGCAGGCTCTTCGCCCAGTCCTCCGCCGTCTGCTGGACCCGATCGACGCCGACGATCGCGAAATGCTCCGGGATCAGCCCGGTGCGCGACAGGTTGTAGAGCGCCGGAACCAGCAACCGTTTGGTCAGGTCGCCGCCGGCGCCGAAGATCACCATGGCGCACGGGCCGGGCGGCGGGGCGGGGCGCCGCGGGGGCGCATCGATGAGTTGGGTGGGCGGCGTTGTCGGATCTCCCATCGCGCCACTCTCGCGGCGGCGGCGTTGATAAGCAAGGCCGGGGCGCCTAGTTTCCCGCCATGTCGGATACGAGCAGCGATCTTTTCGCCCCGCCCGGGGGCTGGCGCGTACGCATTCGCGACCTTTCCGGCGGCGCGCAGGACAACATCGTGGAAGAGGTCGGCGGCTTCGCCACCCTCATGCAAGCCAACGCCTTCGCTCGCCGCTACGTGCGCGACTCGGTGGAACATTGCCGCGCCCCCGGTGCGACCACCAAGCAGGTGCTGGAAGCGTGGTTCGCCTACGGCGAGGACGCCGAAGTGATCGACGCCGGCGACGCGGCGTGGCGCAGCGCCAATGAACTCGGCGACTTCGTGGACCGCCGCGCCGGCGCCGAGGAACGCGACTGGCGCGCCCTCGATCCGCGCCGCATCGGCGATGATGACGAGGACGACGCCAACGAAACCGACGACGAGGACGAATGACGATCCTCACCCGCTTCGCCCCCAGCCCGACCGGCTACCTGCACGCCGGCAACGCCCGTCTGGCGGTGATGAATTTCCTGTTCGCCCGCCGTCACGGCGGCCGCTTC
>JBDTFI010000519.1:0-5250 GCA_039938035.1 Acetobacteraceae bacterium
GGTGCCAGTTCTCCTGGAGCGAGCCTCTCGGCTTCTTGGAAGCTCGCCTTGGCGTCGTCTATCTTGCCGAGACGGACCTGCGCCTCGCCGCGCAACACCAAGATGTCAGAATCCAGCACCGGGTCCCGACCTTTTGGCTGCACCTGCGCCAGCAGGTCGGCGGCGCGGTTCTCCGCGAGCAGCGCGCGGCCAAGGAGCGGCAGCGTCTTGTTGACATCGTACCCGTGCTGCTCGGCGGCACGCACGTCGCGCTCGGCGGATACGGGGTCGCCAAGTTGAAGCTCGACCCGCGCCAATTCATACCGGGCGGCGGGATTCTGCGGATCGTCGCGAACCGCATTATGGAGTTCGGTCGCGGCGGCGTGCAGATCACCCGCCTTGATCGCAGCCTGGGCGACGGCGAGATTGTCGCGCGCGCTTCCTGCCCGCGGCCAGAGGGAGACCCCGGCGAGCACGATCGCGGTGAGGGGTAGAAGGCGGGTGCGATTCTTCAAGGACGGCCTCGACTCGCTGGGGCGATCACTTAGACCACGGCGCGATTGCATATCCCACGGGTCCGCCGTTCGTTGGCTTAAGATCACGTCATCTTGCCTCCGGCTCGCAGGTACGCCTCGCAATTCGATGCCCGACCCCGCGGCAGCTCGAAAAGGGTTGGAGCCGGCTTCCCCGCGACCTAATCTGTTGGAAAGCTTCGCAATGGTGGCTAACCTGCCCTCAAGAGGGGCGGACAGGCCGCCCATCTGGGTATCTCGGATAAGGCAACGCGATGATCGGGGGATTAGCGAAATTCTTGGGCGCGAGGGGCATCGATTGCGACACGTTCGGCGCCGTTTTCGACATCGGCTCGCGAGATGGGCGTCAGGCCCTGGAACTTGCCAATCTGTTCCGCGGGGCGGACATCGTCGCGATCGAATGCAATCGCGAGACGCTCGATATATGTCGTCGTAACGTCGCCCAAAATTCCCGCATCAGGCTCGTCGACAAGGCGATAAATTCCTTCACGGGACGCTGTCCTTTCTACCCGATCGACCCAACGCGAACGATCACGACCTGGGCAGACGGCAATCCGGGCGCGAGTTCTCTCTTCGTCGCCACCGGCGATTATCCGATAGAAGAATACGTTCAAAACGCGGTCGAGGTCGATTGCATACGCGTCGACGATCTATGCGCGAAACTCCAGATCGATGTGATCGATCTCATCTGGATGGACCTGCAGGGAGCTGAGCTCCTTGCGCTGCAGTCAGCGGGGGCTCTGCTGGACAAAGTCAGATACATTTACACCGAAGTTTCGCATCGGCCGATCTACAAAGGCCAATGCCTGTTTGCTGACGTCGAGGCCTTCCTGACAGCGCGCGGGTTCAAACGATGTACCCAGATCGACCGCGCACGATGGCAGCAGGACGCGATCTACGAGAATACGCGCGACCTGATCGATGTCGTGATCCCGCTGGGACCTAAAAGCCAGGACGCGGTCGATCTCTCGGTCCGCTCGGTTCGCGGCTTCGTCGGAGATGTCCGACACATCTACCTGGTGGGCGCGGAAGATCCCAACATTGGAGGAGCGCGTTTCGTCGACGAGCGGATGTTTCCCTTTGATATTGGCGCCGTGCGTCAAGTTCTGGGTTCGCACGAGCCAGCCGGATGGTATTCACGACAACTCATAAGGCTGTATTTTCCGATGGTAAATCGGTCTTGCCTCGAACACGTGTTAGCCGTGGATGCGTTTACGATGTTTCTCCACCCCTGCCGGTTCATCCAGGACCATCGGCCGATCTTCAATTTCGGCGACGAATACCATGCTCCATATTTTGAGCATATGGCGCGCCTCTGTCCCAATCTCCACAGGATGTTCGCCTACTCGGGTATCGCCGACTGCATGTTGTTTAAGCGGGCCTGGCTCAATGAGCTTCATCGGGAGGTCGAGGCGCATCACGCGCGAACGCCATTCTGGAAGGCTTACCTCGAGGCTGTCGATCCAGCCGACCGCGATCACGGCGCATCGGATTACGAGGTCTATTTCAATTTCTGTCTCATGTTCCACGCCAGCGATCTGATCCTCCGCCGATTCCGCTGGAGTAATGTCGGGAAGGTCGACGACATTCGGCCGGGCCGCCATGACTATGTCAGCCTGCATCATGATACGCGACAGGAGCCGATCGACTGGCGGCGGTTGGAACAGCTTGTGTTCGCTGGCCTCGGCGGTTCTGAGTGAAATCGCGTGTCCTCGATCCATCGCGGCCGTCCACCTCGCCCACCGGAGGCAAACGTGGCAGATACCCCGCCGCCGTACGAGCTGTATCGAACTTCGGATTCCGGACACTGGTTCGCGCCATGCTGCTTATCGGCTTGGCGGGATGCGCAACTGTCCCGGTGGGCGTCAAGCTATCGGGGCAATCCTGCCCGCTGGATCGGCAGGCGGCTTTCCCGATAGAGCGCCAGGCGAATTTCATGCTTGCCTCGGTCATGATCGATGGGAAGCCGGCTCGTTTGCTGGTGGATACCGCTGCCGAGCGCTCCATGGTGACCGACACCGCGGCACGGCGGCTGGGCCTGCCGCGCGATCCGCATCGGCTGACGCGGGTGCAGGGATTTGGCGGGTCGACGACAAACTGGGATGCCAAGGCGAACACCCTGGTTCTCGGCGATGCGGAGGTGCGCAACCTTGATCTCACCGTTGGTCCTTCCGGTCAGGACAAACCCGGCGCTCCGGCTGAGGACGGGCTGCTCGGGCTCGACGTTCTCGCGGCCTTCGATGTCGAGGTCGACCCGATCAAGCGGCAGGTGATTCTCTACCGACCTCGACCGTGCTCCAATGTCCTGCCGCCCTGGCGGGGACCGTTTATGACTGTCTCCTCGATCGGCCCGTTGGACGGGGAAATCAGGGTGCCAATCACCCTCGACGGCGTGCACGACACGGCAATCCTGGATACCGGGGCGCAGCACAGCTCGGTCAGCGAACGCCTGGCGTTTCGTACCGGGGTCACGCGGCAACAACTGGACCATGACCTCAGCGGTCATTCGCGCGGCGTGTCGAACAACGCGGTGGTGACGCACTTACATCGCTTCCGCTCGCTACGGGTCGGCACGACTCTGATCGCCAGCCCCTTGCTGGTCGTGTTGCCATTGCCGAAAGGCGCGGTCGGGGCGCTCGGGGCCAATTACCTGTGCCACCAACGGCTGTACCTGTCGTTCGTTTCGCGGAGGTTCTTTCTGGCCGAATCAACACCGGCGGCAGGATCCGCGGGATGGCTGGCCACCGACACGTCGAGCCGGCCGTGCTGAGATGGTGACCTCTCATCCAACGCCGGACGTGTTCGTCACTGACGAACGGCTCATCCCCTTACGCTGTTTTCAGGTCGAACGATGTGCGATACCAGTCATAGGCATGGCGTATCCCCGCTTCGAGGTCGATGCGTGGGCGCCAGCCGAGCCCCCGCAACCTGGAGATGTCGAGCAACTTGCGCGGGGTGCCGTCGGGCTTGGAGGAGTCGAAGACGAACCGACCAGTGAAACCGACGACATCGCCGATCAGGCGGGCGAGCTCGGAGATTGTCACGTCCGTGCCCGTCCCGATATTCACCAGATCCTCGTCGGACCAGTTCTTCATCAGGAACACCGCCGCGTCGGCGAGGTCGTCGACATGCAGAAACTCGCGGCGCGGATTGCCGCTTCCCCAGATCTCGACAGTGTCGCGTCCCTCCCGGACGGCGGTATCAACTTTGGCAAGCAGTGCTGGCACAACGTGGCTCGAGAGCAAGTCGAAATTGTCATGAGGGCCGTAGAGATTTGTCGGCATAACCGAGACGAAGTCGCAGCCATGTTGCCGGCGATACGCCTGGCACAGCTTCAACCCGGCGATCTTCGCGATGGCATACCATTCATTGGTCGGCTCGAGCGGGCCGGTCAGTAATGAGCTTTCCAATATCGGCTGCGGCGCCAGTCGCGGATAGATGCAGGATGAACCCAGAAACATCAGCTTCGCGACACCCGTCCGCCGCGACGCATCGATGACATTGGTGGCTATGGCCAGATTGTCGTAGAGGAAGTCGCCCGGGTGGGTGGCATTTTCATGGATGCCGCCGACGCGAGCGGCGGCCAGAAATACGGCGTCAGGCCGGTTCTCATTGAACCACCGGTCCACTGCCCCTTGGTTGCGCAGATCCAGTGCTTTTCGATCCGCCGTGAGGGTCTGGCACTCCTCTTGCCCGAGACGGTGCATCAGCGCCGAACCGACCATGCCGCGGTGCCCCGCGACGAACACCCGCCGGCCACTCAGCGGAAACAAGGTCAAAGGGGCCATGCGTCAATTCCCCCCATGACCGCATCGCCCGCCACGGAAGGTCCGGATTGAGCGCGGCCATCATGCCGAGACGCTCCGCTAGGCCTACCGACCTTGCGAACCTCATACCCTTTGCCCAGCAGAAACTCCGTCAGCCACGAGCCATCTCGACTGGTCACACCAGCGAACAATGCACCATTTGTCATGACGGAAACTGGCACAGAAACAGCCCAGCCTGCAACTGCAAAAGGGCAAGGGAATTGCTCATGGCGGCAGGCGGGTGAGAGCCCGTGCTTGCGGTGCGTCAACTTGGCAACCCCAAAGACGCCGTCTAGTTTTGCCATCCCAAGGTCCACCGACCCCAGGGAGGAAACTATGTCCCATCCGACCCGCCGCGCCCTTCTGGGCGGTTCCGCCGCTTTGCTCGCCGCACCCGCGATCGTGCGTGCGCAAGGCGCCAAGCCCCGAGTCACCGTCATCTCGCAATGGTCCACCGGCAGCGACGGCGCCGCCATCACCGCCCTCGGCAAGGTATTCGAGGAGCATGGCGGCGTCTGGCAGCACAACCCGGTGCCCGGCTTCACCACCGAAATGATGAACAAGCTGCGGGCCGAGATCTTCGCCGGCGATCCGCCCGCGATCTCCCAGCTCAAGGGGCCGGAGATCGCCGCGTGGTCGAAGATCGCGCCGACCGTGAACATCACGCCCTGGGTGGAAGCGGCGGGTTCGAGAGCAAGGTTCCCGTCGAGCTGGGCAAGACCTGCCAGCCCGCCGGCCACTGGATCGCCCTGCCGCTACAGATCTATCGCATCAACACGCTGTTCCTCTCGGCCAAGGGGATGGCGCGTGCCAAGGTCGACAATGCGCCGACCAACTGGGCGGAGTTCAACGACGTCGCCGAGAAGATGAAGGCCGCCGGCATGACCCCGGTCGCCAACGGCGGCATCCGCTGGGACGACGGGATGAAGTTC
>JBDTFI010000520.1:0-8203 GCA_039938035.1 Acetobacteraceae bacterium
TGCGCGCGGTTCAGCAGGTCCTCGATGGCGATCGGGCGCAGGTCGAGCGCGTGCTCGGCGGTGGGCGCGATGGGACGGGTGGCCGGATCGAGCGCGGTGGGGCGTGGGGCGCGGCGGACCACCATGCCATAACGGTCCGCCTGCTCCAGCAAGGCGGCGAGGCGCGGGCCGGCGACGTCGGGCGTCGCGACGATCAGGCAGCGTGGGAGCCGGCCCTCGGCGTGCAGGCGGGCCAGGACAGCGGCGGCGTCGTCGATGGAGCCGAGGATCGGCTGGCCCTGGATGCGCCGCCCGGTCTGGCGCGTGCCGAGCGACAACAGACCCGTCACCCGCAGACCCTGGCGGCGATCCTGGGCGAGCGCGCGGAGGAAGAGGTCGGTATCCTCTCCGGCGCCGACCAGCAGCGCCGAGCCAGTGGCGTCGTCCCCGCTCGATCGCGCCAGTGGGCGGGCCTGCCGGCGCTCGTAGAGAATCCGGGGCGCGGCGAGCAACGCCATCAGCATCAGCGCGAGGATGAATGGGAAGGCGTGGCTGGGAAATCCGATGCCGGCGGCGGCCATGGCGATCGACAGGAGGCCGGCGCCGAGGAGGCTGGCGCCGGCCACGGCCAGCAGCTCGCCCATGCCGATAAAGCGCCAGTACTGAAGCGACAGGCCGAACGGCAGGCCCGCCAACAGCACCGCGGCCGCGCCGGCCGGCGGTAGCCAGCCCGGGAACAGGGCAGCACCAGGGTTGGCGATCCAGCGCGCGAGCGGCACGGCGATCGCGGCCAGGATGCCGTCCAGCACGATATTGACGGCGATGCGGATCAGCGAGCGGCCGGGCATGGCGCCCCTATAGCCCGAATAGGCGGCTTGCGAAGCTCCGGGCTCAGGGGCGACCATCGGCGTTTCCATAGCGCAAGGAGCCGCCGCCGTGAAACCACCACTCAGCCTGAACCGGCGGTCCGCCCTTGGCGCGGTGGCGATGGCGGCCATCGCGCCCCGGATGGCATCGGCTCAGATGGCATCAGCCCAAACGCCGCCCACGGCGGCGGCCACCGACAGGTCGCTGGCGCTCGACAAGATGATCGCCGACCTCATGGGACGCACCGGAGTTCCCGGCATGGCGGTCGCGGTCGTCCACAAGGACACGGTGCCCTACCTCAAGGGCTTCGGCGTGCGCGAAGCGGGCAAGCCGGGCGACGTCGATGCCGACACGACGTTTCAGCTCGCCTCGCTGTCGAAGCCGGTCGCCACGACGGTGGTCGCCGCGTTGGTCGGCGACAAGCTGGTCACCTGGGATGATCCGATCATCCTCCATGACTCCGGCTTCGCCATGCACGAGCCGTGGGTGACGAGCCAGGTCACCTTGCGCGACATGTTCTGCCATCGCAGCGGATTGCCCGACCACGCGGGCGACACGCTGGAGGATATCGGCTTCGACCGGGCGGCGGTGCTGCGCCGGCTCCGCTACCAGAAGCCCGCCAGCAGCTTCCGCTCCCATTATGCCTATACCAATTTCGGCTTCACGGCGGCGGCGGTCTCGGCGGCGATGGCGAGCGGGATGGATTGGGAAGCGTTGTCGGCAAAGCGGCTATACGATCGCCTCGGCATGGCGAACACCAGTTCGCGGTTCGCCGATTTCGCCGGCTCGGCCAACCATGCGCACGGTCACGTTCGCCAGGACGGAGCATGGGTCGCCAAGTATGTACGCGACGCCGACGCGCAATCGCCGGCCGGCGGCGCCAGTTCCTCGGCAAGCGACATGGCGCGGTGGCTGCGCCTGCAACTCGGCCGGGGCAGTGTGGACGGGACCCAGATCGTCGCGGCGGACGCGCTGGACGAGACGCACCGGCCGCAAATCGTGGGCGCACCGCCAGCCGATCCCACGGTCGACCACGCCGGGTTCTACGGGCTCGGCTGGAACGTGAGCTACGACGAGCGAGGCCGTGTCTCGTGGGGACATTCCGGGGCGTTCGCCCTGGGTGCCGGAACATGCGTGAATATCCTGCCGGGCGAGGATCTCGCGGTCGTCGCGCTGACCAACGCGTCTCCGGTCGCGCTGGCCGAAGCGGTCTGCCGGAGCGCGCTCGACATCATGCTGACCGGCGCGACCCAGAGGGATTGGCTGGCGCTGTTCGGACCCCTCATGGAGAAGGCGATGGCGCCCACCTACGGGACCAAAACCGACCACGCGAAACCGCCGGCCAATCCGTTACCAGCACTCCCCTCGGCGGCCTATGTTGGCGGCTACCAGAGCCCGTTGTTCGGCACCGCGCGGATCGACGCCACGCCGGCCGGCCTGAGCCTGGCTCTCGGCCCGAAACAGGGGAACTTTCCGCTCGTCCACTACGACCGCGACGTGTT
This sequence comes from Acetobacteraceae bacterium, assembly GCA_039938035.1. Lineage (GTDB taxonomy): Bacteria > Pseudomonadota > Alphaproteobacteria > Acetobacterales > Acetobacteraceae > DATFDN01. Next base: position 2,349 of record JBDTFI010000520.1, read on the forward strand.
CCTCTACCAGCCGGTCGGCGAGAACGCCGCCAGCCCGAGCGCGGTGATTTTCACGCTCGGAGCCGATCAGAAGGCAACGGCGGTCAGGATCGAGAACCTCGACGTCGACGGGCAGGGAGATTTCACGCGCTGAGGGCCCATTACCCGGAACCACAGAACACGAAACAGAATCGTCATCATCGCGAGGAGCGCAGCGATGTGGCGATCCAGGAGTGCCACACGGCGCCCGCCCTGGATCGCCACGCCGCCGAAGGGGCGGCTCGCGATGACGAGTCGGCAACGGGACTCGCGGTCCGGCGATAGTGAGCGTCAGGCGTGCACTAGCGGGCAACCCGTCTCCGCCATCGGCATCGTCGATTCCTCACCCGTCATCGTGCCGATGGGCTTGTAGAAATCCCACTTCTCCTTCGACTCCGAACTCGGCTTCACCTGCCAGACATACATCTTCTCGGCCACCCGCCCGTTCGGCTGGATCGCCACGTTGTCGTCGTAGAAATCGTTGACCGGCGTTTCGTGCATCTTGGCCGCGACCGCCGTGCCGTCGACGGTGCCTGCCGCTTTCACCGCTTTCAGCCACGCCAAGGTCGCCGAGTACTGGCCGGCGTGCAGCATGGTGGGCGGGGAGTTCATCTTGGCGACATAGCGCTTGGTCCAGGCACGGGTCTTGTCGTTGAGGTTCCAATAGAACGAATTGGTGAGCACCAGCCCCTCGCAGATGTCCTGGCCCACCGCGGCGACGTTGGTGATGAACATCAGCAATGTCGCCATCTTCTGCCCGCCCTTGGCGATGCCGAACTCGGAGGCCTGCTTGAGGCAGTTCACCAGATCGTCGCCGGCGTTCGCGAGCCCGATCACCTTGGCGCCGGACGCGCGCGCCTGCACGAGATAGCTCGAGAAATCGGCGGTCCCCAGCGGCGCCCGCACGCTGCCGAGTATCTTGCCGCCGGCCTTCTTCACGAACTCCTCGGTGTTGGTCTGCAAGGAGGTGCCGAACGCATAATCGGCGGTGATGAAGAACCAGGTGTCGCCGCCCGCCTGGGTCAGCTTGCCGCCGGTGCCCTTGGCCATCGCGTAGGTGTCGTAGGTCCAATGGAAACCATAGGGCGTGCAGAGGTTCTGGGTGAAGTTGGTCGAAGCCGGCCCGGTGATGAGGTAGATGACCTTCTTTTCCTTCGAGATCGTCTGCATCGCCAACCCCGAGGAGGTGGCCGCGCCGTCGGTCAGCACGTTGGCGCCGTGCGCGTCGATCCACTCGCGCGCCAGCGCCCCGGCGACGTTCGGCTTGTTCTGGCCGTCAACCTGGATGACCTCGATCTTGCGATCGAGCACCGAGCCGCCGAAATCCTCCACCGCGAGATCGCAGCCCACCTTCTGACCTGGCCCGCCCACGTCGCGGTACGGCCCGTTGAGGTCGCTGATCATCAGGATGCGCACCGGCTGGGACGTGCTTTGCGCGCGGATGATCCCGGGACGGGCGAGCGGCGCGACCGCGAGCCCGGCGAGCGCGGCGCGGCGTGTGATGGTGTTCATCGTTGGTTCCTCCCTGGCAGTCATGAACGGGGGCGGGTCGTTGCCCGCCCCCGTGTGGATCAGGGCTGCACGAAGCCCTGCACCTGGTTCTCCGCCCACGAGAGCACGTCCTTGATCGACGAGCCGCTCTTGAGCTTCGCCAGCATGGTCGAACCGACGCCGGCGTTGTACATCTGCACGGCGATGTCGGCCGGGGCGGGGGCGTTGGCGATGCTGAACTGCGCGTCATGCCATGGCCGCAACGGATAGTTGTAGACGGTGCCCACCGGCGGCTCGACCTCCGACCAGACCTTGAAGTCCATCATCGAATTCTGCGGCGGCAGGTCGTAGCCGACGGTCGCCGGCTCGCGCGCCTGCACCATCTCGCGCTGCATCAGGTATTCGATCAGATCCTTTGCCGGCTGCTTCTGCTGGCTGAATTTCCAGACGCCCCAGAACCAGCCGAGGTACGGGATGAAACGTCCCTTCGGACCGGCGGGATTGGGGAAGGTCCAGCAATCGGCGGCGACCGTCGGGGCGTCGCGCTTGGCTACCGCCCACGCCGAGGGCGGGTTGAAGATCAGCGCGCTCTTGCCCGAGATCAGCGCCCGGTTGTTCGACGCGTCGTCGTAGCTGACGGCATCGGCCGGCAGGAACGGGACCAGCTTCTGCGCATATTCCAGGACCTGGTTCACCGCGGCGGACCTGACCTGTGACTTGCCGTCCTTGTCCACCAGTTCCGCGCCGTACGAGACGAACAACGCGCCGACCCAGTCGACGCTGTCGGTGGTCTGGCTCAGCCCTAGCGCGAACGGATGGCCGTCCTTCATGGCCGCCTCGGCCGCCTTGAAGAAGTCACCTTCCCAGGTCCAGTCCTTGCCTTCGTCCTTGGCCTCGCGCGTCGGGTACATCTGCGTCACGTCGAGGTCGATGTACTTCTTGATCATGCTGATGCGCGCGCAGGACGGCTTGGTCTGCGCGCCCCAGCTGGTCGGCACGGCGGCCCAGTTGCCGCTCTTGCTGGCCGCGAGATATTTCGAGACATCGTTGAACGGCCCCGCTTTGGCCTCCAGCGCCTTGACCACGTCGTCCATCGGCTCGAGCTTGTCGGCGTAGTTGTGCGCGTCCCACGTCGTGAATGTCATCAGGTCGTGACCGGCGCCGCCCTGCGCCTCGGCGGCGGCCGTCAACTGGATCTTGTTGCTGCTGCTGGTGATGAAGTCGAGCTGAATGGCGACGTTGTTCTTCGTGCCCCAGTCCTCGACCTGCTGCTTCATCACCGCGTCGGCGCCGGGAACCCAGTGGTCCCAGAACCCGATCTTGAGCGTGGTGGCCGCGCCGGCGCCGCGGATATGCACGAGCGGCAAGGCGGTGGCGGCCACGGCGGTCTTGAGCGCCGCCCGGCGGGTCATGGTCCAGGGTGTTGGCATTGTCGGTTTCTCCTTATGCGGCGGCAGTGTCGGCCGGCGGGCGGTGGCTGGCAATATTGCACCGCGAACGACCCTGGCGCAGGCTTGCGTGGCTCTGAACGCGGGGGAACGCATGGCGTTTGTGTTCGGCAAGACCGCCCTGCTCGAATTGCTGAAGCAGGAGGGCGTCCGCGTGATGTTCGGCAATCCGGGCACCACGGAGCTGCCGCTGATGGACGCTTTGGCGGTCGAGACGGAGCTTCGCTACGTGCTAGCCTTGCAGGAGGCGCCGGCGATGGCGATGGCCGACGGCTACGCCCTCGCCTCCGGCGGTCTCGCGGTCGTCAACCTGCACGTTGCCCCCGGCCTCGGGAACGCGATGGGGATGCTGTACGACGCGCAGAAGGCGGGATCGCCGGTGCTGGTGACGGCCGGCCAGCACGAGCAGACCTTCAATTTCACCGAGCCGCTGTTGTGGGCCGACCTGCCGCGCATCGCCCAGCCGTTCGTGAAATGGTCCCACGAGGTGCGCCGGATCGAGGATCTGCCGCGCGCGATCCACCGGGCGGCCAAGACCGCGCTGGCGCCCCCCACCGGGCCGGTGTTCCTGTCGCTGCCAGGCGACGTGCTCAACGCGAGCGCCGACATTGACCTCGGGGCGCCGTCGCGGGTCGCGCCACGCACGCGCGGCGATGTCGAGGCGATCGCGGCGGCGGCGGCACTGCTCGCGCGGGCGGAGCGGCCGGTCATCATCGCCGGAGACGCGGTGCCGCAGAGCGGCGCGCTGGTCGAACTGGTGGCGCTGGCCGAGGCGCTTGGTGCGCCGGTCTATGACGAGGGCATGGCGAGCCGGGCGATGTTTCCCGCGAGCCATCCCTTGTACCGCGGTGGGTTCGCCCGGTTGCCGCCGGTGATCAGGGGCATCCTGCAAGCGCACGATTTGTTGTTGTCGGTGGGCGGGGATCTGTTCACCTTATCGCTGCCCGGCCTGGTGGACTCCGTGCCTGAGGGTCTGGCGATCGTGCATCTCGACACCGACGCGTGGGAGATCGGCAAGAACTACCCGGTCAAGGCCGGCATCCTTGGCGATCCGAAGGCGACCTTGCCGGAGCTGACGGCGTCGGTTCAGGCGGCGATGACGGCGGGGATGCGCTCCCGTGCCGCCGGACGGCTCGCCGAAGCGAAGGCCGAAGGCGAGGCGGGTCTCGCCAAGCTGAGGGCACAGGCCGAGGCGGCCTCGGCACGCACGCCGATCCAGCCACTCGCGCTGATGGGCGCGGTCGCGGCGATGCTGCCGGCCGACGCGGTGGTGATCGACGAGACGGTGTCCTCGGGTGCCGGGCTGCGCCGGCTGCTGCGAAGCGATGACGCGCAGAGCTTCTTCGGCCTGCGCGGCGGTGGCATCGGCTGGGGCCTGCCGGCGGCGATCGGCGTCAAGCTGGCGTTGCCGCACCGCCCGGTCGTCGCGCTGATCGGCGACGGCAGTGCGATGTACACCATCCAAGGTCTGTGGACGGCGGCGCACGAGAAGCTGGCGGTGGTGTTCGTCATCATCAACAACAGCTCCTACCGCATTCTGAAGCAGCGAACGAACGCGATGCAGCAATTCGCCGCGCAGACCGATCGCTATGTCGGGATGGAGCTGGACAACCCGCGCATCGACTACGTCACCGTCGCCCGGGGCCTCGGGGTCGCGGCGCACCGGGCGCGCACGATCGCCGAGGTGCGCGACCTGCTGGCGGCGGGGCTGCTCGCGGACGGGCCGACGCTGATCGACGTGGAGATGGATCGCGGGTTCAAGCCGGTGTAGCGGGCTGCCGCGGACGAACGCCACGGACCTGGCGGGTTGCGGAAATTCGGCTTCCGAAATGCTCGGCCGTAGCCTGTCCTCGGGCCGGCCTTCGGCCGGACCCGTGGGCCGAGCATGACGGTGGCGGGAGCGCCGTCGGGACGCGACGGCGGAAGAGGGGGGTGTCAGACAAAAGTGTGTCCTCCGGACCGTTCGCCCGCAATGGTTCGGGCGGAGGAGCCGGGGGCACCGGTATCGGCCGCGGTGGCTCCTCGATCGGGACAGGATCGTCCGGCAGAGGATTGCTCGGAGGCTGACCGGGCGGGATGGGTGGGTCGGAGGGCATGGTCCTGAACCGGCTGAACGGCACATTGGTTGCACGCCGCGTCGATCGACGCTCAGACTTCGATCGTCGGCGTTCCCGCGACCATGGCGAGCGCGGCGAGCCGGCGCGCCTGGGTTCGGGCGAGCCAACCGCGCCCGAAGGTCGCGAAGTCGGCGAGGGAGCGGTAGAAGGCCGCCTGACGCTCCGCGAGGTCGGCGATGATCGCCGCGGGCTCTCCCTTGCCCACGGCGCCCAGCGTCTCCGGGCCGATGCAGCCATCCACCGCATCGCCCGTGAAACCGATCGCTCGCTGGAGCACCCGCGCCGACCGCCAGATGCCGGCGTTGACGCCGAAATCGAACACGCTGAGGTCGACCCCCGCGGGGAGCGCATCGGCGCGCAACGGGTTCCAGTAGAGCACGCGGTAGATCGCCTGCGCCGTGCGAACGCTCATGTCCTGGACGGCGATGGCGCCGACATTGGGCTCGTCGGACCATTGGCGAAACGTGGCGAGCGTGATGCCCATATTGGTCGCCCCGCCCGGATCGGCGGGATCGTCCACGTAGCCGCCTTCCTCCTTCAGGGTGAAGGCGAGGCAGGCCGGAAATCGGTCATCCATCATCCGCTCCTTCCAATCCGCTGCGCGGCCGTCATCACACCATCGCGCCGACGTCCGAGCCGACGGTCGCGTCGGCGAACACCGTATCGGCGAGGTCCTTGCTCGTCAGATCGTGCCGTATGCACAGCGCGAAGAGATTGATCACCTCATCGGCCCGCGGACCCACGAGATGGGCGCCGAGGATACGGTTTGTGTCCTCCTCGA
>JBDTFI010000521.1:0-4671 GCA_039938035.1 Acetobacteraceae bacterium
ATGGGCGCGGCGTGGCGTGCGTGCGCGCAGGAGACGACCACGGCGGCATCGCCGAGCGCCGACCGGAGGGCGTCCGGGTCGGCAAGGTCGGCGAGCCGGGGCGACGCATCGAGCCCGGCCGCTGCCCACCGCCCCGCGTCGCGAACGACCGGCACGACGACCCGCCCGGCGCCGAGCAACGCCCGGCACAGCGCGCCACCAGATCGGCCGGAGGCGCCGATGACATGCACCCGCTCAGCCGCCATTCTTGCGTACACCCACCACACGCGAGGCGCTTGTTGCGCCCACCATCCGAAGGCGAGATGATGGCGCAAGCAGCGGCTATACCACGTTGGGATCGAAGGGGCGGCGACGATGGCCTATGAAGGCATGATTGCGGAGACGGCCTCGATCAACGGCGACAGGAACGAGCCGATCTCGGCCTATGTGGCGCGGCCACTGGGCCCCGGCCCCTTCCCCGGCATGGTGCTCCTGCATCATGCGCCGGGATGGGATGAGTGGTACCGCGAGGCAACCCGGAAATTCGCTCATCACGGCTACGCGACGATCAGCCCGAACCTCTATCACCGCGCGGGCGAAGGCAAAGCCGATGATGTCGCCGCCAAGGTGCGGGCGGAGGGTGGGGTGTCCGATGCGCAGGTCATCGGCGACACCGAGGGCGCGGTCGCGTGGCTGCGCGCTCAGCCGTACCTCAATGGGAAGGTCGGCGTATTCGGCACCTGCTCGGGCGGGCGGCAGACCTTCTTGTTCGCGTGCCGCACCAGGAACATCGACGCCGCCGTCAAACTCTGGGGTGGTCGGGTGGTGATGAGCAAGGAGGAGGTGACGGCGAAGCAGCCGACCGCCCCGATCGAATTCACCAAGGACCTGTCCTGCCCGCTGCTCGGTCTGTTCGGCAACGAGGATCGTTCGCCGACCCCAGAGCAGGTGAACCAGCACGAGGCCGAACTCAAGAAGCATGGCAAACAGTACGAGTTTCACCGGTACGACGGCGCCGGGCACGGTTTCTTCTATTACGACCGGCCAATGTACCGCATCGAGCAGGCGCTGGATGGCTGGCAAAAGGTGTTCGCGTTCCTGCGGAAGCACCTGTCCACATAATCGCCGGCATGTGCACCTCGATCGTTGAGGTCGTCGGCGCGGACGGTGCCGGCAAGGGCGGTGATGGGTGGTTCAGGCTCACCCATTCGGTGGTATCCTATGATCATCCGCATCACGCCCTGCTGGAGGACGCCATCACCATCGACTTCGTGAACGCGACGCTCGGGCCGGACGCGCGGGCGGCCGTCGAACTCACGCTGGAGTCGGCCAAGGAACTGAGCGGGGCGCTTGCCAAAGCGATCGCCGCGGCCGAGATCGAGGAACGCGCACGTTCGCGCAAATCGTAAGCGGTGTCATCGGTCATGCCATGCAGATAATCGACGCCCAGATCCACCTCTGGGGAACCGGCCTGCCGAGCAACCTGTCGCATCGGCAGGTGACGGCGTTTACTCCGGAAGAAGCCATCGTCCTGATGGACGAGGGAGACGTCGATGCCGCCGTCATTCATCCGCCGGGTTGGGACCCTGGTTCGACCGACATGGCATTCGAGGCGGTTCAGAACTACCCGGGCCGGTTCGCGATCATGGGTTCGCTGCCGCTCGACCGGCCGGAATCGCGCGCGCGCATCGCCAGTTGGCGAGACCAGCCGGGAATGCTCGGCCTGCGATACACATTCCTGAGCGATCCCGCCCGGCGATGGCTGCAAGATGGCACGATCGACTGGCTATGGGCGGAAGCCGAGGATGCCGGCGTTCCGATCGCCGCGCTGGCGACGGATTCACTGACGGAACTCGGCCGGATCGCCGAGCGCCACCCCGGACTTCGCCTGACGATCGATCATCTGGGCGGCCGGGGCGGCCTGACCACGCTGAAGGATGCCGCGGCGATGACCCACATGCCGGCGCTGCTGGCGTTGGCAAAGTACCCCAACGTCGCGGTCAAGGCGACCGGCGCGCCGGGCTATTCCAGCGAGGCATATCCGTTTCCGGCGATGCACACGTATCTGCGCCGGATTTACGACGCTTTCGGTCCGCACCGCGTGTTCTGGGGCACCGACATCACCAAGATGCCCTGCTCCTGGAGCCAGTGCGTGACGATGTTCACCGAGGAACTGCCGTGGCTCGGCACGAGGGACAAGAGGCTGATCATGGGCGAGGCGCTCTGCGCGTGGTGGGGCTGGGACCGCGCGGCCTGACACATGTCGCGATCCCTCCCCTGAAAGGGAGCGGAAGTAGAACGCGACGCACTCCGTACTTGTCCCCCTCCCCTTGCGGGAGGGGTTAGGGTAGGGGCCGCACGCACAACCAACCTACTGCCTCGCCAGCGCGATGCGAACCGCCTCTGCCGGCGAGACAAGGTGATCGCTGCTCTCGGCGGCCTCGGCGATGGCGATCTCCACGCCCTTGACGACGCCGGTGAACGCATTGCCGCGCGGCCCATAATCCTGCGAGACGGGCGAACCAGAATCGTGGCCGACATCGCAGCCATCGTCGGCGGAGAAGATCATCGCCGCCGTGGCGGCGACCTTGCCCGTGCCGACCTTCTGGCCGTTGACGTAGAGGGTCGCTGTCCCGCCCTTGCCCAGGCCGCCGCCGTCGTAGGCGAACTCCATCCGCACCTGGCAGTCGCCCGTCGGCAGGGCGTTCGCCGCCTCGACGTGGAAATACTGCACGCCCAGCAGATTGTAGCAGTATTTCAGCTTGCCGCCCTTCGCATACAGACTCCAGCCGCCGATGTTGCCGCCCTGGGCGATGATCACGCCTTCCGCCCCGCCAGCAGGAACCGTGACCTCGGCGGTCACGGAGTGGGACTTGTTCTTGATGTTGATGACCGAGTTCTCGGATAGCTGGCCCATGCCGCCGAACAGGATCTGCCGGTTTCCCCTGATCAGGACGGGTCGGCCGGCGGTGTCCGCATTCAACCGTTTGGCAAGGTCGTCGTCCATCGGCAGCACGTTGTAACGGGTCGCCTCGATGAGCCAGAGGCGCTGCAACTCGTGCAGCTTCTCGGGCATCGCCTTGGCGAGGTTGTTCGCCTGACTCCAGTCCTTGCTGGTGTCGTACAGCTCCCAGACATCGTCGTCGAATTCCGGCGTCGCCTCGCCGATCAGCAGCCACGGCGTCTTGTGCCTTGTCACCGCGGTCCATCCCTTGTGATAGATGCCGCGGTTGCCGAACATCTCGAAATACTGCGTCTCGTGACGTTCGGCCGCCTTGGGATCGTTGAACGCGTACACCATGCTGACGCCCTGGATCGGCATCTGCGCCACCCCGTTCACGACATCAGGCTCGGGGATTCCCGCCGCCTCGAGCAGGGTCGGCGCGATGTCGATGACATGGTGGAACTGGGTGCGGATTTCGCCCTTGCCCGGGAACCCGTTGGGCCAATGCACGATCGTGCCGTTGCGCGTGCCGCCCCAGTGCGACGCCACTTGCTTGGTCCACTGGTAGGGCGTGTTCATCGCGTGCGCCCAGCCGACGGCGTAGTGGTTGTATGATTCCGGGTCGCCGAGCTTGTCGATCCGCGCGTTCAGGAACTCCGGCGTCTCGATCGCCGAGGCGCCGTTGAAGTTGATCATCTCGTTGAAGGTGCCGTTCAGCGTGCCTTCGGCCGAGGCGCCGTTATCGCCGATGATATAATAGATGAGCGTGTCGTCGAGCAGGTTCAGCTTCTCGATACTGTCCAGCAAGCGGCCAACATGATGGTCGGTGTATTCCATGAATCCGGCATAGACTTCCATTTGCCGGCGCAGGACAGGTTTCAGATCCTCCGGCATGTCATCCCAGGCCGGGATCTCCTTGTGGCGGGTGGTCAATTCGCAATCGGACGGAATGACCCCCAGCGCCTTCTGCCGAGCGAAGGTGGCTTCCCGCGTCTTGTCCCAGCCGTCGTCGAACTTGCCCTTGTACTTGTCGGCCCATTCCTGCGGGACGTGGTGCGGCGCGTGGGTGGCGCCGGGCGCGAAATAGACGAAGAACGGCTTGTCGGCCGCCAGCGCCTTCTGCTGGCCGATCCATGCCATCGCCTTGTCGGTCATGTCGGCCATGAAGTGATAGCCCTCTTCGGGCGTCTTCTTCACTTCGACCGGCGTGGTGCCTTCATAGAGCGTCGGGTACCACTGATGCGCCTCGCCGCCGATGAACCCGTAGAAATACTCGAAGCCGCCGCCGCCGGTGGGCCACGCATCGAACGGCCCGACCGGGCTCGTCTCCCAGACCGGGATCTCGTGGCACTTGCCGAACTGCGCCGTGGAATAGCCGTTCAGCTTGAGCGTGCGGGCGATCGGCGAGGCGGTATTGGGCAGCACCGAGCTGTAGCCGGGAGAGCCGCTGGCGATCTCGGTGATGCCGCCCATGCCGACCGCGTGGTGGTTGCGTCCGGTCAACAGCGCCTGACGGGTCGGCGAGCACAGCGCGGTGGTATGAAAGCGATTGTACTTCAGTCCCCCGGCGGCGAGTCGCTCGGCGTTGGGTGTCTGGCAGGGACCGCCAAAGGCGCTCGACGAACCAAAGCCCGCGTCGTCGATCAGGATGACCAGGATGTTGGGGGCGCCCTTGGGCGGGCGCAACTGCTCGATGGCCGGGTATTTGGTGTCCGGATCCTTCGCGTCGTAGGTGACCAAGCCGGTCC
>JBDTFI010000522.1:0-3938 GCA_039938035.1 Acetobacteraceae bacterium
GTTAGGGGGAGGGTCATTAGATAGGGCCTCCGTGCAAAGGTCCGCGCGATTAGGATCATCCCGTGGCAGGTTCCATCCGCATCGGCATCTCGGGCTGGACCTACCCGCCTTGGCGCGGCGTGTTCTACCCGCGCAAATGGCCACAGACGACGGAGTTGGAGTTTGCCGCGTCGCGGTTCCGCGCGATCGAGGTGAACGGAACCTTCTACGGACTCCAGCGCCCAAAGACATTCGCCGACTGGGCAGCCCGCACGCCGGCCGATTTCGTGTTCGCGGTGAAGGGGTCACGCTACATCACGCACATGCTCGCATTGCGAGGGGTGGAAACGGCGTTGGCCAACTTCCTCGCCTCCGGGATTCTGCGCCTGGGGCCGAAGCTCGGTCCGATCCTGTGGCAGTTCCCGGCGCGCTTCGCCTTCGATGAGGAGCGAATGGCGTTGTTCCTCGCCCTCCTGCCGCACGACACCGTCGCGGCGGCGGCGCTCGCGCGGCGCCACGACGCGCGGCTGGCCGGCCGCGCCTGGACGAAGACGGACGCGCGGCGCCCGCTGCGCCACGCCGTCGAGATACGCCATGAGAGCTTTCGCGATCGGCGCTTCATCACGCTGCTTCGCAAGCACCATGTCGCGCTGGTCTGCGCCGACACCGTCGCGTGGCCGCGCCTGATGGATGTGACGGCCGACTTCGTCTACTGCCGCCTGCACGGCTCCGAGGAGCTGTATGCGAGCGGCTATGACCCGCCGGCGCTCGCCGCATGGGCGAAGCGCGTCGCCGCCTGGGCGGACGGGTCCGAACCGGCGGACGCGGAGCGCGTCGCTGGCCGGTCGTCGCGGAGGGCGACCGGCCGCGACGTGTTCGTCTTCTTCGACAACGACGCCAAGGTGCGCGCCCCGGCCGATGCCGCGGCGCTCGTGGAACTGCTCGGCCGGCGATAGTGATGCAGCCCCGTGCGTCCCGGCGGCCCCCGCCGGGCGGGCAGCCCGCGCGCCGCCATCACGACCAGGATGCGGTACTCCTCGTTGAGGCCGGGCGTGTGCGAATGATAGTCGCCGACCGCGCGGAGCAGGTCGCCGCGCTCCTCGGCCAGATACGTCGCCATGATCGCCCCGGCGGCGGCGATGTTGAAGCACGGCTCATTCAGCAGACGCGCACGCACCGCCGGAGCCGCCAGCCCGGTGTAGCGGGCGAGCGGGGCGATCCAGATCGTGTTGACCTGCATCAGTCCGAGATCCTCGGTCCCGTTGGTGTTCGGATGCGCCAGCCCGACCTGCCCGCCCTCGACCGTGCGGATCGCCGGCAGGACCCCAGCGGGGAGATGGTACAGCGACGCCATCAGCGTCATGCACGCGAGATAGGGAACCGCCATCGCCCGCGATCCTACGGGCGTTGGCGGCTCCCGGGCAACCGCGCGACCGTCACCCCATCAATAGGCGATGGCCGCCTTCTCGACGGACTCCCACGCACCATTCTTCACCACGCACAGGAACGACGCGTTCGACCCCAGATGCTTGTCCGGACCGAAGCTGAAGGGCGGCGAGCCGAAGATGTCGTGGTAGTCCTTGATCTTCTCCATCCCCTTGATGAAGCCCTCGCTCGTCAGGTCCTTGCCGGCGTTCTGGAGCGCCAGCACCGTGAGCTTCGCCCCGGTATAGCCGATCTCGGCGGCGAAGTTCGGATCCTTGCCGAACTCCTGCTTGTAGGCCGTCACGAACGCATGGACCTTCGGGTCGATACTGTCGGGATGCACGAACAGCAGCGGCGTCATCGAGTAGAAGCCATTGTTGGTGCCGCCCGGCACGTGCGCCACCGCCTCGTCGTAGCTCGCGGCCTGGCCCATCATGTCAACGTTCCAGCCGGTCTTGCGCACCGCGGCGATGATCTGGTTGGTGTCGCGCACGATCCCGCCGACGACGATCAGGTCGCAATTGGCGTCATGCACCTTGGCGACGGCGGCGCTGAAGTCCACGTCCGTCGGCTTGTGCAGGGTTTCGGCGGCGAGCGTCATATGCAGCGCCTTCAGCTCGTCCTTGGCGCCGTCCATCACGTCGCGTCCGAAGTCGGTGTCCTCCGACATCGCGCAAACCGTCTTCTTGTGGCGCTGCTCGACGAAGTATTTCACGCCGGAGCGGACCTGGTCGTAGTAGGATGCGGCCAGCGCGAACTTCAGCGGGTTGAACGGCGTATACATTGACCGCGCGGAGGTCAGCGGAAACACGTTCGCCACCCCGGCCTTGAGCTGCATCGGCATCGTCGCGTTGTTCATCGGCGTGCCGGCATTGGCGACCTGGATGAAGACGTGGTCCTGGTTCAACAGCTTGTTTTCGGCCTGGATCGAGCGCGGAACCTGATACTGGTTGTCCTCGACGATGTAATCGATCTTGCGGCCATTGATGCCGCCCGCCTTGTTCACCTCGTCGAACACCATGCGGTAGGCGTCGGAGTTGTTCACCCCCCACATCGCGGTGACGCCGGACAGGTCGGTGTAGGTGCCGATCTTGATCGAGGCCGGGCTCACCCCTTGGGTTTCGGCGGCCCCGGCGGTTGCGAGACTCAGGGCGCCGACCGCGAGCGTCGCGGCGATCCGTGTGTACTTCATGGCTAACCTCCTTATCGCCGGGTTGTTGGCAGCGACGCCCACCGGCATCAGGCGTCGCTGTACATCTCCTCGATCAAGCCGCTGTACTTCTCGCCGACGAAGCCGCGCCGCAGCTTCATCACCGGGGTCAGTTCGGGATCCTCGGGTTCAAGCTTCTGCTCGATCAGCCGGAACGAGCGGATGGCGTTCGGGCTGCCGTGCCGTGCCGCCGCCTGCTCGATCTCGGCGCCGATCAGCGCGCGCACCCGCTCCGCGCGCGCCAGCGTGGCGAAGCTGGTGAAGGCGACGTTGTTCGCCTGCGCCCATTTCTCCACCGCGTCGTGGTCGATCATCACTAGGCAGGACAAATGCGCGCGGCGATCGCCGAACAGGATCGCATCGGCGATGTAAGGCGAGACCTTCATCTCCTTTTCGATCTCTCCCGCCGCGACGGTCGCGCCGGCCCTGGTCGTGATGACATCCTGGCGCCGCCCGGTGATCGTCAGGCGCCCATTCGCCAACGTGCCGAGATCGCCGGTATGCAGCCAGCCGTCGCGCAGTGCGTGCCCCGTCTCCCGCGTACGGTTCCAGTAACCCATGAAGACGTGCGGGCCGCGCACCAGCACCTCGCCGTCCGGCGCCGCGACTTCGCCATACGGCACCGCTTTCCCGGCGACGGCGGCGAGGCCCGCGCACTCGGTCTGGCCGTAGATCTCGGTCAACGCGACACCGAACGCCATGAACCAGCGGACCAGTTCGGCGGAAACCGGCGCGCCGCCGACGAGTGCGAGGCGCAGCCGGTCAAGTCCCAGTTCACGCCGCGGATTTCCCAGCACGAGACAGCCCAGCAGCCACGCCTCCGCCGCCGTCCACGCGGGCACCGTCCGCCCGGCCAGAAGCCGGTCGGCGCGCCGGCGGCCCGCCGCCATCGCCCAGCGGAACAACGCGCGCTGCGCCAGCGTCGCCGCGCCGGTCCCGAGGCTGATGCGCGCGTGCAGCCGCTCCCACACAAAGGGCGCGGCGGCGAGCACGGTCGGGCGGGCCTCCTGAAGGTTCGCGGCGACGGTATCGACGCTCTCGACGTAGTCACCGACCGCGCGCGTGTAGAGCGCGAGGTAAAGGCCCAGCACCCGCTCCATCACATGGGCCATCGGCATGAACACCAGCCGCTCGTCGGCTTCGGTCTGGCCGAGCAGGGGTGCGGCGTTCTCCACCTGCGCCAGGATATTGGCGTGGCTGAGCATGGCGCCTTTCGGCGCGCCCGTGGTGCCGGCGGTGTAGATCAGCACGGCCAACTGCTCGGGGCGGATCGCCGCCAACCCGGCCTCCCACTGCCGTCCGTTGTCGGCGTCGTGCGCTTCAC
>JBDTFI010000523.1:0-2884 GCA_039938035.1 Acetobacteraceae bacterium
CATTCCCGTTGGCGGCGTCCGTCTCGGTGAAATTGTAGAAGACGGTGCGCTTCGCCAGCTGCTCGGCGGTGAACGACACGTGGAAGTCGAAGTTGAACGTGCCGCCGAAGGACGAGACCCAGGGAAAGCGCCAGCCCATGCGGGTCTTGTAGGCTTCGATCTTGGCAAGCGGGGCGCGGGAGACCGCGACCAGGCTAACGTCGTGATGCTCCAGATGGGGCAGTGCGCCATCAATGTGGTCCGCCAGAAAGGAGCACCCCGGGCATCCCGCCGTCCAATCGGGACCCAGCATGAAATGATAGACGATCAGTTGGCCGCGACCGGCGAACAGATCGGCGAGGCTTTTCGGCCCGTCCGGCGTGTCGAAGACATACCCCTGTTCCATTTTGACCCAGGGCAGGGCCATCCGCTCGGCGTTGATCTCGTCGCGCAGATGGGTCGCCGCCTTCTCCCGCGCCAGGAGCGCCCGGCGAGCCACAAGCAACTCGTCGCGCGATACGATCGGGTTATGCTGCATCATCTCGGCTCCGTCTTGACATGCGCGTTGATATCAACCTATATGCCGGATGTCAATGCCGAAGTCGCCCGCCATTCCTGTTCCTTTCACCACGACGCTGCTGGTGCGCGATACGTGCCTGTGCCTGCACGTGCAGCGTGCGGCGCGGGCGCTGGCGCGTCGCTTCGACGAGGAGTTTCGTCCCCTCGGCCTCACCAGCGGCCAGTTCTCGCTGATGATGTCGCTGAACCGGCCCGACCCGCCGGCGATGGGCGCGGTGGCCTCGCTGCTGGCGATGGACCGCACGACGCTCACCGCCGCGCTCAAGCCACTGGAGCGCCGCACTTTGGTAGCGGTGACGCCCGACCCAGCGGATCGGCGCAGCCGGCGGTTGACGCTGACGCCCGCCGGAATGGCGTTGCTGTCCCGCGCCGTCCCTGTCTGGGAGAGCACGCACGCGGCGCTGGAAGGCGGTCTCGACGGTGCCGACCCCGTTCGGTTCCGGAAGAGTCTGCGCTCGATATCGTGATCGGACGCGACGCTAGACGGCCAGCCCCGCCCGGTAGCGCGCCGCCAGGTTGCGATAGACCACCGCGTTGCGGTCAAAGCCGCTGCGTTCAGCCTCGTCCATGACGCGGCGGAGCTTCGCGGGGCTGCCGGTCCAGAGTTCTCGCCGGCCGATGATCTTGCCCGGGGTGAGCAGGCCGGCGGCGCCGAGCATCCCTTCCTCCTCGATGATCGCGAGGTCGAGAACGGTCGAGCCCATGCCGACGAAGGCGCCGTTGCGCAGCGTGCAGCCGTGGATGATCGCGGCGTGGCCCACGGTCACGTCGTCGCCGATCGTGGTGGGCGAGACGTCGTCGACGTGGATGATCGTGCCATCCTGGATGTTGGTCCGCGCGCCGATGCGGATGATGTTGGTGTCGCCGCGGATGACGCAGCCGAACCAGACTCCGGACTCCGGGCCGATCTCCACGTTGCCGATCACCGCCGCGTTGGGCGCGATGAAGGCGGAGGGATGCACGCGGGGGGTGACGCCGTCGAGTGTGTACAGCGGGCCGTGGCCGGCGATCGCCTGGGCGCGTCCCATTTGCAGGTCAGGCATAGGTCGGTTCCTCGAGGCCAAGCATCAGGCAGAGATTCTGCACCGCCGCGCCCGAGGCGCCCTTGCCGAGATTGTCGAGCCGCGCGACCAGCACGACTTGGCGATGCGCCTCGTTGGCGTGCACTGACAACTCCAACCGGTTGGTGCCGTTCAGCGCCTCCGGCTCCAGCTTGCCGGACGGGTCGGGCCGCACGACGCGGATGGCGTTGGCGTCGGCGTAGCGGGCCTCCAGGACGGCCTGAAGGTCGGGGCCGGAGGGTTTGCCGGGCAGCGTGTCGAGATGGAACGGAATCGAGACCAGCATTCCCCGGCGGAAATGGCCGACCGAGGGGACGAAGATCGGCCGGCGGGTGAGGCCGGAATAGGCCTCGGTCTCGGGGATGTGCTTGTGCTCCAGGCCGAGCGCGTACAGCTCGAAGGCGGGGCCGGAATCGCGTTCATGGGCCTCGATCATGGAACGCCCGCCGCCCGAGTAGCCGCTAACGGCGTTGATGGTGACCGGGTAGTCGGGCGGGAGTATTCCGGCATCGACGAGCGGGCGGAGCAGGGCGATGGCGCCGGTGGGGTAGCAGCCGGGGTTGGCGACCTTGCGTGCGTCGGCGATGCGCTCCGCCTGACCGGACGAGAGTTCGGGGAAGCCGTAGGTCCAGTCGGGATGGACCCGATGCGCGGTGCTGGCGTCGAGCAACCTTGGCGCCTGGTTCCCGAGCCCATCGGCGAGCGCGGTCGATTCTCGCGCGGCGGTGTCGGGCAGGCAGAGGATGACAAGGTCGGACTCAGCCATCACCGCACGCCGCGCCGCGGGATCCTTGCGACGGGTGTCGGCGATGCCGCGCAGTTCGACCGAGTCCAGCGCCAGCAAGCGGTCGCGAATGCCGAGCCCCGTCGTCCCGGCCTCGCCATCAATGAAGACCACCGGCTTGGACATGAGTCGCGACCCCTCCTCCTACCCCTCCCGCCAGGGGAGGGGAATGTTTACCGCTTGGAGAACTGGAAGCTGCGGCGGGCCTTGGCCTTGCCGTATTTCTTGCGCTCCACCACGCGGGAGTCGCGGGTGAGGAAGCCGGCGACCTTCAGGATCGGGCGCAACCCAGGCTCGTAGTTGGTGAGCGCGCGGGTGATGCCGTGGCGCACGGCGCCGGCCTGACCGGAGAGCCCGCCGCCCTTGACGGTGCAGACCACGTCGAACTGGTTGTAGCGGTCCGACACCAGGAAGGGCTGGGTGATCAGCATCCGCAGCACGGGGCGGGCGAAATACACCGGGGCCGTCTTGCCGTTGACCG
>JBDTFI010000524.1:0-4088 GCA_039938035.1 Acetobacteraceae bacterium
GGCGGCGCGAGCAACGCGCAGATCGTGGCGAGAAGCTGCGCCGCGCCCGCCAGCCCGGCGCCCCCCGCGAGCAGCAGCGCCCCGCCCACCAGGGGGAAGGCCACCAGCGGCGCGAGACTGGCGAGGAAGGCCTCCCGCGTCGCGCCGAACCGGGCGATGCCATCGGCACGTCCGCACGCCACCCGCGCGATGCCCAGCAGGATGTTCGGTGCCCCGGCACGGCGGCCCGGCAGGGCCGGCTTCATGCCAGGAGCGCGTCGAGCACGCCGCGATAGGCGCGTGCCAGCGCGCGCAACTCGGCGAGCGGCACGCGCTCGTCCACTTGGTGCATGCTCGATCCGATGAGGCCGAACTCCGCCACCGGACAATAGCGGGAGATGAAGCGGGCGTCGGACGTGCCGCCGCCGGTATCGAGTTCCGGTTCCACGCCGGTCGCCCCCGCGATCGCCGCGCGCATGCGATCGAGCAGCGGGCCCGGTTGCGTCAGGAACGATTCGCCGCTGACCGACACGTCGAGATCGAACCGCTCCGCGTGCTGCGCCAGGGTGGCGCGCAGCCAGGCCTCCAGCGCGGCGCCGTCGTGGCGGTCGTTGAAGCGGATGTTCAGCGCCGCCGTGGCGGCGGCGGGAATGACGTTGGTCGCCTTGTTGCCGACATCGATGCTGGTGAGCTGCAACGACGAAGCCTCGAAGAACGCGCTGCCCGCATCGAGCGGCGCCGCCGTCAGCGCGGCGAGGGCGCGGACCAAGCGATGCACCGGGTTGTCGGCGCGTTGCGGATAGGCGGCGTGGCCTTGGGTGCCACGCACCGTGATCCGCGCGTTCAGGCTGCCGCGCCGGCCGATCTTGATGACGTCGCCCAACTGCGCGCGACACGTCGGCTCCCCCACCATGCAGAAATCCGGGATCTGCTGGTTCGCCGCCATCCAGTCGAGCACCCGCGTCGTGCCGTCGAGGGCGGGGCCTTCCTCGTCGCCGGTGATCAGCAGGCTGATCGAACCGGACGCCTGTGGGCGCGCGCAGGCGGCGACGAAGGCGGCGATGCCGCCCTTCATGTCGCAGGCCCCGCGGCCGTACATTACGCCGTCACGCACCTCCGCCGCGAACGGATCGCTGCGCCACGCGGCACTGTCGCCCGCGGGCACCACGTCGGTGTGGCCGGCGAAGCAGATATGCGGATTGCTGTCGCCACGTCGCGCGAACAGGTTCTCGGTCTCGCCGAAGCGCAGCCGATGCACACTGAATCCCAGGCGTTCGAGCGCCGCGCCGAGGACGCCTTGCGCGCCGGCGTCGGCCGGGGTGACCGAAGGGCAGCGGATCAGCGCCTGGGCGAGACCCACCGGGTCATCGAGATCGGTATTCGGATCGGTCAATCGCGCAGCAGCTCGTTGATGGAGGTCTTCGCCCGCGTCTGGGCATCGACGCGCTTGACGATGACGGCGCAATAGAGGCTCGGGCCGGGCGATCCGTCCGGCAGCTTCCGGCCGGGCAGCGAGCCGGGGACCACGACGGAATACGACGGCACCCGGCCGAGATGGATTTCGCCGGTCGCGCGGTCGATCACCTTGGTCGAGGCGCCGATGAAGGTGCCCATCGCGAGGACCGCGCCACGCTCCACCACCACGCCCTCGGCGACCTCGGAGCGGGCGCCGATGAAGCAGTCGTCCTCGATGACCACCGGATTGGCCTGCAACGGCTCCAGCACGCCGCCGATGCCGACGCCGCCCGAGATGTGGCAGTTAGCGCCGATCTGGGCGCAGCTGCCGACGGTGGACCAAGTATCGATCATGGTGTTGCGATCGACATAGGCGCCGACGTTGACGAAGCAGGGCATCAGCACGACGCCGGGCGCGATGTAGGCGGAGCGGCGGACGACGGCGCCCGGCACCGCGCGAAACCCCGCCTCGCGGAAGCGGTTGGCGCCCCAGCCGGCGAACTTCATCGGCACCTTGTCGTACACGTCGGCGCCGCCCGGCCCCGCCATCGGCGCCGAATCGGTCAGGCGGAATGACAACAGCACGGCCTTCTTGAGCCACTGATTGACCCGCCAGCCGCCAGCGTCCGGTTCGACCACGCGGACCGTCCCGGAATCGAGCGCATCGAGTGCGGCCGAGACGGTGGCGTGATCCTCACCGGGCCGGGCAGTCAGGGTGTCGCGCCGCTCCCACAGATCCTCGATCTTCCGCATCAGCGCGTGCTCGGCCATGCTGCCTTCCCCGGTACGGCGCGGACCATGATCAGCGCCCCGGCGTCTGTCAACGCAACGCGACGCCCGCCCGCGTGGAAACGATTCATTCACACCGAACTGCTGCAATGCGCGGGGTCACGAGGACGAATGCGCGATGGACGACCTGCATGCCGAGGGGCTGGCCCGCCCCAGCCCCGCCGCCCGGATCGCGGGCCCGCTGCGCAATGTACTGCTGGAAAGCCGCCAGCGCTGGCGCGACCTCGTAGCGCTGGCCGCCGACCTCGCTTACGAAACCGACGCCGCCGGGCGATTCACCTTCGTCATGCCCGATCCGGCCCTGGGATGGTCCGCCGCCGCCCTGCTTGACCGGGCGGCCACGACGTTGCTGGCCGACCCCGCCGGGGCGGGTGCCTGCGATCCGTTCGCCCCGCCCGCGCCGGTGCGGGGCCAGCGGGTCTGGCTGCGACGCGGCGACGGCGGAGCCGTCTGCATGCTGATGTCGGCCGCGCCGCTGCTCGATCGGCACGGTCGGATCATCGGCGCGCGCGGCATCGGCACCGACATCACCGAGCGGGACGGCCAGGACGCCCAGGTCGCCGCCGCGCTGCGCCGGGGCGAGGTGATCGACCACATCCTGTGGCGGATGCGCCAGGAGGTGATGGCGCCCAGAATGATGCGCGCCGCGCTGGAGGCGATGATCAACGCCCTCGGTGCCGAGGGCGCCGCGGTGATCAGCCTGCGCTCGGGCCTCCCCGTCCTGTTGCACGAGGCCGGCGTCGGGGCCGACGCGGCGCTGGAGGCGGCCGGCGCGTTGCTGGCCGAGGCGGACCCGCGCGGGGCGGCGCTCGCCGATTCGAGCGGGGGGCGGCCGGTACTGGTGGCGGCCTGCCGCACCCGGTTCGGCGACCTTGCCGGCGTCACGCTCTGGCGCGAACCGGGCGCGCGGCCGTGGGACGTCGACGATCAAAACGTCGCCGCCTCGGCCGCCAGCGTCGTGCGCGTCGTGCTGGAGCACGAGGCGATCCAGCACGAGATGGCGAGCCAGGCGCGCACCGACCCGCTGACCGGCCTACTCAACCGGCGCGCCTTCCTGGAGGAGCTGCCGCGTCACATCGACCGCCTGGAGCGCGACGGGACGCCCGGTACGCTGATGTTCGCCGATCTCGACAACTTCAAGACGGTGAACGATCGGCTGGGCCACGACGTGGGCGATCAGATGCTGTGCGCGGCCGCTGATCTGTTGCGCCGGACCTTCCGCCCGACCGATCTGGTCGCCCGCCTCGGCGGCGATGAATTCGCGATGTGGCTGAACGGGGCCGATCACATGACGGCCGCGGAGCGTGCCGAGCGGCTGCGTGTCGATGGGCCGCGCCTGTTCGCGGAGCTGACCGGGGATGCCAACCCGGTCGGCTTCTCGATCGGGATCGCATCCCGCCGATCCGGCGGCGGCGAGGAGATCGAGGCGGTGATACGCCGCGCCGACCTCGCGATGTACGAAGTGAAGCGCTCCGGGCGCGGACATTGGCGGGTATCGATCGAGGAGGCGCCTTGACGAACGCGGCCCTATCGGAGGCCCTCGACGAGGCGAGCCGCGTGCGCCTCGGCGCCAACCCCGCCACCCCACCTGACACCCTGGCCGCGCTCGCGATCGACGGCTCGGTGATGGTGCGGGTCGCGCTGGCGCTGAACCCGGGCACCCCGGGGCGGACCGTCGAGCGGCTGGCGCGCGACGAGGACGAGCGGGTGCGCGCCCTGCTCGCCCGCAAGCTCGCCGCCCTCGCGCCCGGCTTGTCCGAACCCGAGCAGGTGCGCCTGCGCTGCAAGACCTATGACGCGCTGGCGATCCTGATCTCCGACGAGGCGGTGCGCGTGCGCGCCGCCATCGCCGACGTCATCAAGGA
>JBDTFI010000525.1:0-3534 GCA_039938035.1 Acetobacteraceae bacterium
GCCTTGTCTTCGCTCTGCTGACCCTGCTTCCGATCCCGGCGCTGGCGCTGGCGCCGACGCGGCCGGCCCACGACACGCCGCCGGTTCTCACCGCGCCGTCCGCGAAGCCGCGCCACCCCCCCTCCGCCCGATCGGCCAAGGCGGCGCGCAAGCCCGCCCATCCCGCGCCCGCGGCCGCACCGCCCAAGGCGGCCACCGCCGCCAAGCACGAGGCTCCCGTCGAGGCGAAGCCGCCGCCACCGCCCATCGACCCGTCCAAGGGCAGTGTGACCGGACTCGAACTCCCCCGCTTCGCGGCACTCCGGGCCGATGAGGTGAATTTGCGGGCGGGACCCGGTCGGCGCTATCCGATCGAGTGGCTCTACAAACGCCGCGGGATGCCCGTCGAGATCGAGCGGGAGTTCGAGGTGTGGCGGCTGATCGCGGCGCCGGACGGGACCAAGGGCTGGGTGCATGAGGCGACGCTGGTCGGGCGGCGCGACTTCATCGTGACCGGCACGGAGCGCACCATGCGCAACGGCCCCGCCGAGACGGCGCGTGCCGTCGCCATCCTGAAGCCCGGCGTCGTCGGCCGGATCCGCTCCTGCGCGGCCGGGGCGGCGTGGTGCAAGGTGCAGGTGGGCGACTATAGCGGGTGGTTGCCGCGAGATGCTTTCTGGGGCGCGCTGCCGAACGAGGCGGTCGCGCCGGGCTGACAAGGGGACATGATGCCGTCACAGGACTGGCCGGGGGCAGTGTATGCCGCGCTCAAGAACGCTCGCGTCACCCAGATGGGCTACGTGCCGGATGCCGGACACGCGGCGCTGATCGAGGCAGCGCACGCCGATCCCGCCATGCGGGCGGTGGTGCTGACCACCGAGGAGGAGGGTATCGCGCTCGCCGCCGGCGCCTGGCTGGGCGGGTCGCGCGCCGTTCTGCTGATGCAATCATCGGGCGTCGGCAACTGCATCAACATGCTGTCGCTGCCGGTGAATTGCCGGATGCCGTTCCTGACGCTGGTGACGATGCGCGGCGAATGGGGGGAGTTCAATCCGTGGCAGGTGCCGATGGGCGCGGCGACGCCTGGCGTGCTGAGCGCCGTCGGCGTGCATGTGCGCCGCGCCGATCATCCCGATGAGGTCGCCGAGACGGTCGCCGCCAGCGCAGCACTTGCGTTCGACAGCGCGGTGTCGGTCGCGGTGCTTCTGGGTCAGCGGCTGATCGGCTCGAAGGTGTGGGTGAAATGAGAAACGACGGAACGCTGGATCGCCGGATGGTCGCCGCGACGCTGCTCGCCGATCCGGGCGATCTGCTGGTGGTCACCGGGCTCGGCGCGCCCACCTACGACGCGGCCGCGGCGGGCGACCGGGCGCTGAATTTCTACTTGTGGGGTGCCATGGGCGGGGCGGCGATGGTGGGGCTGGGCCTCGCGCTCGCCCGGCCGCGCCGGCGCGTCCTCGTGCTGACCGGGGACGGGGAGATGCTGATGGGCGTGGGCGCGCTTGCCACCATCGCCGCCGCCGGAATGCGGAACCTCGCTGTCGCCGTGCTGGACAATGGGCGCTATGGCGAGACGGGCGCGCAACACAGTCACACCGCCGGCGCGACCGACCTCGCCGCCGTTGCCGCCGCGTGCGGCTGGGCGCGGACCGAGACCGCACGCGACATGGACGAAGTTGCCGCGCTGCGTCCGCGGCTGCGCACCGAGGCGCTGTTCGCGGTGGTACGTATTTCGCCTGACGAGAAGCCGCGGCACCTGCCGCCCCGCGACGGCGCGCACCTCGCCGACCGGTTCCGCCGGGCACTCGGCGTCGCGGAGGACTGATCGGGGCGGTCCTGTTTCACGGCGGCGGCGGGCGGGCGCATCCTTGCCGTAACAACGCAACGGAGGAACCCATGGCGGACGACATCGCCGCGATCCATCAGGTGCTCGGCACCTACCTCGACGGCCTTTATGAGGGCGACGCCGACAAGCTGGGCCGCGT
This sequence comes from Acetobacteraceae bacterium, assembly GCA_039938035.1. Classification (GTDB taxonomy): domain Bacteria; phylum Pseudomonadota; class Alphaproteobacteria; order Acetobacterales; family Acetobacteraceae; genus DATFDN01. The sequence continues at coordinate 1,965 of JBDTFI010000525.1, forward strand.
GTTCCACGAGCGCGCCCATCTGTTCGCCTCCGGCGAGAACGGCGCGCTGCTCGATTGGCCCCGCGCCCAGTGGTTCGACATGGTACGCTCCCGCCCGTCGCCACGCTCGCGCGACCTGCCGCGCCATGATTTCGTGGTGACGATCGACCGCTCGGGCCCGGCGACGGCATTCGCCAAGCTCCACTGCGCCGTACCGCCGCGCTTCTTCACCGACTACCTGACCCTCGTGAAGCTCGCCGACGGCTGGCGGATCGTGTCGAAGACCTATCACACCGACATGCGCTGAGGGCCGTCATGCCCGAAGCGTACGACACTGTCATCGTCGGCGGCGGATCGGCGGGCTCGGTACTCGCCAACCGGCTGTCCGCCCGCTCCGGCCACTCGGTGCTGTTGTGCGAGGCCGGGCAGGACACGCCGCACGGCAAGGTGCCACCGGAGGTGCTCGATTCCTATCCGGGCACCGCTTATCTCGACCCACGCTTCCACTGGACCGAGCTGAAGGTCACGACGGAGGTCGTGTCGCACAACCGGCCCGACGCGCCGCGCCCGAAGCTGCGGAAATACGAGCAGGCGCGCATCCTGGGCGGCGGCTCCTCCATCAACGGCCAGCTGGCCAATCGCGGCGCGCCCACCGATTACGACGAGTGGGAGAGCAGGGGAGCGCATGGCTGGGGCTGGGACGACGTGCTGCCCTTCTTCAAGCGCGTCGAGCGCGACATGGATTTCGACGGGCCGCTGCACGGCAATGAGGGCCGCATCCCGGTCCGGCGCATCTTTCCCGATCTGTGGCCCGAGCACGCCAAGGCGGTGGCCGAGGCGTTCCGGGAATCGGGGTATGATTTCATTCCTGACCAGAACGGCGAATGGCGGGACGGCTATTATCCGATCACCATCTCCAACCTGTACGAGCGGCGGGTGTCAGCGGCGATCGGCTACCTCGATCCGGGCACCCGCCAGCGCACGAACCTGACGATCTCCACCGACACACAAGTGACCGGGCTGGTGTTCGAGGGGCAGCGCTGTGTGGGCGTCGATGCCCTCGTGGGCGGGCGGCCGACCGCGTTCCGGGCGGGCGAGGTGATCCTGTCCTCGGGCGCCATCCACTCGCCGGCACATCTGCTCCGCGCCGGCATCGGCCCGGCCGGGCACCTGCGCGAGAAGGGAATCGAGGTGCGCGCCGCCGTGCCCGGAGTCGGGCAGCGGCTGATGGACCATCCGGCGGTGGCCGTCGCGGCGTGGCTGAAGCCGCATGCGCGCATCATCGAGGAGTGGACGCGCCGGCACATGTTCGTGGCCCTGCGCTACACGTCGAAGCTGCCGGGCGCTCCGGCGGGCGACATGTTCCTGGGCGTCACCAACAAGACGTCCTGGCACAAGGTCGGCGAGCAGATCGGCTCGTTCATCCTCTCGGTCTACAAGACCTATTCGGAGACCGGGCAGGTGCTGCTGGCGACGCGCGACTGGCGCGACCATCCGACGGTGGAGTTCAACCTGCTGTCGGACAAGCGCGACCTCGACCGGCTGATGGAAGGCGTCCGCATGGCGGCGATGATGCACGCGCTGCCGGGGA
>JBDTFI010000526.1:0-4802 GCA_039938035.1 Acetobacteraceae bacterium
CCACCGCCAGACGGTCGGCGTCGGCACGTAACGGGGGCGACAGCTTGGCGTAGGTGCGGAAGTCGCCGATCGCCGTCTCGTTCAGATCGAAGTAGGGCGGCGCGGTGTCGCAGGTGACGGCGATTCCGGCGTTCTTGGCACGGCGGATCAGCACCAGCGCCTCGGCGGTGGAGACATGGGCGAAGTGCACCGCGCCGCCGGTGAGTTGCGCCAAGCGGATGTCGCGCGCGACCAGGATCGCCTCGGCTGCCGCCGGGATCGCCGGCAGGCCGAGGCGGGTCGCGAGTTCGCCCTCGGTGGCCGCACCGCCCGCTGCGAGCGAGGGATCCTCGGGGTGCTGGATGATGCGGGCGTTGAACATGGAGGCATAGGACAGCGCGAGGCGCATCAGCCGCGCCGAGCCGATCGCGCGGGCGCCGTCGGTGAAGGCGATCGCGCCGGCCTCGCGCAGCAGGCCCAATTCGGCCATCTCCTCGCCCCGGCAGCCGCGCGTCACGGCGGCGTAGGGCAGGATCGTCAAGCTGCCGGTCTCCTCGCCGCGCGCGCGCAGCAGGCGAACGAGCGCGGGATCATCGATCGCCGGCAGGCTGTTCGGAAGGGCCGCGAGCGTCGTGATCCCGCCAGCGGCGGCGGCGCGCGCGGCCGAGGCGATGGTCTCGCGGTATTCGAAACCGGGCTCGCCGAGATCGACGCGCGAGTCGATCAGCCCAGGGCACAGAATCGCGCCCTCGGCGGTGACGATTTCGGCGCCGTCAGGCCGCCCGATCGCACCGAGATCGGCAATGCGGCCGTCGCGCACCAGCAGGTCGCCCATCTGGTCGAGGCCGGAGGCGGGGTCAATCAGGCGGACATTGCTGAAGAGGATGTCAGCTTTCATTGCCCGGCCCGCGCGAGAGCGTGTCGAGCACCGCCATACGCACGGCGACGCCCATCTCCACCTGCTCGCGGATGACGCTGCGGACGGGATCGTCGGCGACGGCGCTGTCGATCTCCACGCCGCGGTTCATCGGGCCGGGATGCATCACCAGCGCGTCGGGCTTGGCGAAGGCGAGCTTCGCGGCGTCGAGGCCGAAGAAGCGGAAATACTCGCGCGCGCTGGGGACCAGGCTGTGTTCCATGCGCTCACGTTGCAGGCGCAGCGCCATCACCACGTCGGCGCCGGCCAATCCCGCCTCCATGTCGTGGAACACCTCGACGCCCATGCGCGCGACCTCGGCGGGGATCAGGGTCGGCGGGCCGATCACGCGGACCCGGCTGTTCATCGTGGTGAGCAGATGGATGTTGGAGCGCGCGACGCGCGAATGGCCGATGTCGCCGCAGATGGCGACCACGAGCCCTTCGAGGCTGCCGCGCCGGCGGCGGATGGTGAGCGCGTCGAGCAGCGCCTGGGTGGGATGCTCGTGCGTGCCGTCGCCGGCGTTGATGACGGCGGCATCGACCTTCTGCGCGAGCAGGCTCGGCGCGCCGGACTGGGCGTGGCGCACCACCAGCAGGTCGCATTGCATGGCGTTCAACGTCGCCGCGGTGTCGAGCAGTGTCTCGCCCTTGTTCACCGAGGAGGTGGAGACGGCCATGTTGAGCACGTCGGCGCCGAGGCGCTTGCCGGCCAACTCGAAGCTGGTGCGGGTGCGGGTGGAGTCCTCGAAGAACAGGTTGATGAGCGTACGCCCGCGTAGCAGGTCGCGCTGCGTCTTGCCCGAGCGATTGAGCAGGACGTAGCTCTCCGCGAGGTCGAGCAGATGGTCGATCTCGGGCGGCGCGAGGCCCTCGATCGCGAGGAGGTGTTTCTGACGGTAGGGCACGGGGCTTCGTTGCCGGAACGCGCTCAGGGCGTCAACGTCACAGCCCCAGATACCGGTGCGCGATCTCCGGGTCCGCCCGCAATTCGGCCGATGCGCCGGACCAGACGACCTGCCCCTTCTCCAGGATGTAGTGGCGCTCGGCGATACGGGTCAGCGCGTCGAGGTTCTTGTCGATCACCAGGATCGCCTGCCCGCGCTCCTTCAGGCGGACCAGCGCGTCCCAGATCGTCTGGCGGACCAGCGGGGCGAGGCCCTCGGTCGCCTCGTCAAGGATGAGCAAGCGCGGGTTGGTCATCAGCGCCCGACCGATCGCCAACATCTGCTGCTCCCCGCCGGACAGAAGCCCGCCGGGCTGGCTCAAGCGAGATGCGAGCGGGGGGAACAGGTCGAGGACTGAGGCCAATGTCCAGGGCTGATCGGCGCCGGCACGGTTGGCGGCGGTGGCCGTCAGGTTTTCGCGCACCGTCAGATTGGGGAAGATTTGGCGACCCTCCGGCACCAGGCCCAAGCCGGCGCGGGCGATCTGGAACGGGGCGCGGCCATCGAGGCGGGCGCCATCGAGGCGCACCTCGCCGGCGCGCGGACGCAGGATGCCCATGATCGCGAGGATGGTCGTGGTCTTGCCCATGCCGTTGCGCCCGAGCAGGGTCACGACCTCGCCCGTGTTCACCGCGAGGCCGACGCCGAACAGGACACGGCTGTCGGCGTAGCCGGCCTCCAGGCCGGTCACGGTCAGCATGACGCCAGCGCCTCCTCGCCGAGATAGGCGGCGCGCGCGATCGGGTCGCGGCGAACCGCGTCGGGCGCCCCGGTCGCGATGACGCGGCCGTCGGCGAGGACGGTGATGCGGTCGGCGAGCGCGAACACCGCGTCCATGTCGTGCTCGATCAGCAGGATTCCGAGCTGGCCCTTCAGGGTCGCGAGCAGGCGGATCATGCGCGTGGAATCCTCCCGTCCCATCCCGGCCAGCGGCTCGTCGAGCAGCAACGCACGCGGGCGGGCGGCGAGCGCCATCGCGAGTTCGAGGGCACGGCGCTCGCCGTGCGAAAGCGCGCCGGCCGGAACGTGGGCGCGGGCGCCGAGGCCGCATTCGGCGAGGCGGGCGCGGGCGGGATCGCGCAGCGCCGCGTCGCGTCGCGCCGGGCGCCAGAAGTGGAAACTGCCTTCACGCGCCTGAACGGCCATCGCGACGTTGTCGAGCGCGGTGAAGTCGAGGAAAACGCTGGTGACCTGAAAGGAGCGGATCAGCCCGCGCGCGGCGCGCCGGTACGCCGGCTCGGCGGTCACGTCCTCACCCGCGAATCGGACCGTGCCGTGATCAGGCGCGAGTTCGCCGGCGAGCTGGGCGACCAACGTCGTCTTGCCGGCGCCGTTGGGACCGATGATTGCGTGCAGCTCGCCGGGAACGAGGCGGATCGAGACGGAATCGGTCGCGAGCAGACCGCCGAAGCGTTTGCGAAGGTCGCGCGTCTCCAGAAGCGGGTCAGGCACGCGCCCGTCCCCTCGTGAGCAGGCCGCGCAACAGGCCGGGGCGGGCGAGCAGGACGACGGCCACGAGGATCGGGCCGAGGATGACCTGCCAGTGCTCGGTCAGGCCGGACAGCACATTCTCCAGCACCAGATAGATCGCCGCGCCGATGACCGGGCCGATCAGCGTGGCGCGCCCGCCCAGGATCACCATCATCATGATCTCCCCCGAGCGGGTCCAGTGCATGATCGCCGGCGACAGGAACTCCGTCTGGTTGGCGAGCAGCGCGCCGACGATCCCGCACATCGCGCCCGAGATCACGAAGGCGAGGAGGCGGTAGCGGAACACCGGAAAGCCGAGCGCCGTCATACGGCGCTCGTTCGATTTCGCGGCGCGGATGACCATGCCGAAGCGGGAGTCCACGAGCCGGTTGCCGAACAGCAGGGCGGCGACGAGCCAGGCGAGCGCGAAATAGTAAAGCGTCGCCGGGTCGTCGAGGTCGATCAGGCGGCCGAAACCGCTGTGCGTCGGGATGGCGAGCCCGTTGTCGCCGCCGAACTGGCTGAGGCTCTCGCAGAAGAAATAGATCATCTGCGCGAAGGCGAGCGTGATCATGATGAAGGTGGCCCCGGAGGTCCGCAGCGAGACCAGTCCGATCACCAGCGCCACGACCGCAGAGGCGCTCGCGGCGAGGCCGAAATGGGCGAGGCCGTTGGTGATGCCGAATGTGACCGAGATGCCGACCGCGTACGAGCCGATGCCGAGAAACGCGGCGTGGCCGAAACTGATCATGCCGCCATAGCCGAGGATGAGGTCGAGCGACAGCGCGGCGATGGCGAAGATCACGACGCGGGTGGCGAGATCGACGTAGAAGCCCTGGTTCAGCGCCCCGGCCGCCAGCGGCACGAGGGCGAGGACGACGAGGGTGGCGAGCGTGATGGCGCGACGGGGCGCGGTCATCGCGTGCGCGGCGGAAACAGGCCGCGCGGGCGGAAGAACAGGATGAACGCCATCAACGCGTAGATCAGCAGCGAGGCGAGCGCCGGCCCGGCGCTGTCGGCGGCGCTGCGCGAGACGGCGAGGGCGAGCAGCGGGCGCAGGAAGGCGCGCCCGACGGCGTCGGCGATGCCCACCATGAGTGCGGCGACGAAGCTGCCGCGGATCGAGCCGATGCCGCCGATCACGATGACGACGAAGGCGAGGATCAGGAAGTCGTCGCCCATGCCGGACTCGACGGTGAAGATCGGCCCGGCCATCGCGCCCGACAACGCGGCGAGCCCGGCGCCGAGGCCGAAGATGAGTGTGTAGAGCAAGCGGATGTTGACGCCGAGCGCGCCGATCATGGTGCGGTTGGAGGCGCCGGCGCGGATCAGCGCGCCGATGCGCGTGTGGCCCACAAGCAGATAAAGGAACAGCGCGACGGCCAGCCCTACGCCGATGATCGCAAGGCGGTAGAGCGGGTACGGGATGCCGGGAAGGAGTTCGACCTGTCCTGCGAGGAACGGCGGCACCGCCGCGTAGAGAGCGGTCGC
>JBDTFI010000527.1:0-2947 GCA_039938035.1 Acetobacteraceae bacterium
TCGCGACGAACACGATCGCCAGCATGAAGCCGGGAATGGTCTGGAAGAACTCGGTCAGGCGCATCAAGGCGTCATCGATCCAGCCGCCAAAATAGCCGGCGACGGCGCCGACATAGGTGCCGAGCACGATGGCGCAGAAGCTGGCGACAAACCCGATCAGCAGCGACATCCGCGCGCCGTAGGCGATGCCGGCGGCGGTATCGCGGCCCAGCGCGTCGGTGCCGAGGGGAAAGCCGGGGCTCAACGGCGGCAGCATCGGCGCGCCGACCATGTGCCACGGATCGCCCGGATACAGAAAGGGCGCCAGCAACGCGAGCGCGCAGATCAGGCCCAGCATCACGAGGCCGGTGCTGCTCGCCCAGCCCAGCCGTCGTATCCGGGCCATCACCGCGCCGCCCCGATCCGCGGGTCGATCAGCCCGTAGAGCAGGTCGGCGGCCACGTTGCAGACGATCACGACGGCGGAGCTGACCAGGAAGATCGCCAGCAGGACGTTGTAGTCGCGCTGCGTCAACGCATCGAAGGCGAGCCGGCCGATGCCGGGCCAGGCGAACACCGTCTCGGTGAGCACCGCGCCGCCCACGAGCTGGCCGGCCTGAAGACTGGCCAGCGTGGTGATCGGCAGCAGCGCGTTGCGCAGGATGTGCGCGCGCCAGACCCGCCCGTCCGGCACCCCCTTGGCGCGGGCGGTGCGTACGAAATCCTCGTTCATCACCTCCAGCGCGGCGCCGCGGGTCATCTGAACATAGACGGCGAGGTAGAACAGCCCGAGCGTTCCGGCGGGCAGAATCAGATGACGCAGCAGGTCCAGCACGCTTTGCGCCGGCGTGAAAGTGGCGCCGATCGTCTGCATGCCGTAGGCCGGCAGCCAATTCAGCTCGACCGAGAACAACAGGACGGCCATGAGGCCGGTCCAGAACAGCGGCATGGCGAAAAATGCGAGCGAGACCAGGGAGATCAGAAAGTCCGGCGCACGGCCGGCAAAGCGGGCGGCGATCACGCCCAGGATGACGCCAACGACCAGCGCGAAAACGAAGCTCGAAAACGTCAGCAACAGCGTGGCCGGCAGTCGCTCCGCGATCAAGTCGAAGACGGGTCGCCCCTCCCGGTACGACTGTCCGAAATTCAGCCGAACCGCGTTGCTGACATAGACGGCGAGCTGCACCGGAAGCGGCTTGTCCAGTCCGAATTCGTGCCTGACCGTCGCCATGTACTGGGCGTCCGCCTGCCCGACCTCGCCGGCCAGCACGGACGCAGGATCGCCTGGTGCCGCATGGATCAGGAGGAAGTTGAGAACGAGAATAGCCAACAGGACGCCGGCTGCCTTGACCAATCGCCAAACGAGAAGTCGCAGATAGCGCATGGAAGTAGCTATGACCGAGCGAGCCAGACGTCGGCGAAGGTCTCGTTCGTGCCGAGCCCGGTGGTGATCAGGTCATGCACCTTAGCGCGGTAGAGCGTCGGAAACACCAGCTGGTGCGACCAGACGACGGGAATATCGGAACTGAGCGTGTGCTGGATCCGCGCATAGATCTTCCGTCGCTGGTCGGGGTCGACCATACTGGCGGCTTCGGCGAACTCTTGATCGACCCCGGTGTTGACGTAGCCATCGACGTTCGCCGCTGTGCCGCGATCAAGCTGGTTGGTCGAGAGATACGTTTGGGCCACACCCATCGCCGGGTCGCCGAGGAGATACACGAAATTGAAGGCGATATCGAAATTTCCGGAGGTCAAGCGCTGCGCCCACCCCGCCACGTCGACCGCCTGAATGCTGGTTTTGATCCCGACAGCAGACAGCCGGTCGCGAACATATTCCGCGAAGCGCTGCCACGTCTCGCCGTACGGCAGGGGCATGAGCCGCAGAGTGGCTCGTACCCCGTCCCCGTTCGGCTTGAGGCCCATCTGATCGAGCAACGCGGCCGCCTTCGCGGGATCGTACCGATATTCGATCAGCACGGTCGGGTCGTTGAAGGGCGTGACCGAGGTCATTGGACCATACGCCGGCTTGCCGAAGCCACTGAACACCGTCTTGACGATGAAGTCGCGGTCGATCGCGTGAGAGAGCGCCTGACGGAAGCGTACGTCGTCGAGCGGCTTGTTGCGAAGATTGACATTGATGATCGCGAGCGGGTCGTAGAACTCCCACCCTTTTTCGGATATCGCCACACCCTTCAGCGCCGCAAGACGCTTCACCTCGAAGTTCTCGACGTCGCCGCCGCGCAGGGCATCCACCTGCCCGGTCTCGAAGGCAGTCGAGCGGGAGTTCGCGTCCGGAAGAACCTGGAAGTAGATATTGTCGAGATAGGGCTTGCCCTTCCGCCAGTACGCCTCGTTACGGACGAGGTGGATGAAGGCGCCGCGCTGCCATTCCTTGAATTTGAACGGACCGGTGCCGATCGGCGTCTGGTTGGCCGGGTTCTTCATGTAGTCGGTTCCCTCGTAGATGTGACGGGGAACGAGCGTGCCACCGGTGACCTCGAAGATCATCATGACGGCCGGGAACGGCTCCTTCAGCTTGAAGATCATGGTGTTGTCGTCTGGCGCGGTGATCGACGCCATCCGATCCATGACCGAACGGGTGCGCGCAAATACCTTCGGGAGAAACTCTTTGAAGCTGAAGACGACATCGGCGGAGCTAAAGGGCTTGCCGTCGTGCCAGGTGATGCCTTCATTGAGATGAAAGACATAGGTCAGGCCATCGGCCGAGATATCCCACGACTTCGCCACCGCCGGCAGCGGCTTCAGGTCCGGGCTCAGCGTGATCAGGCCTTCGTAGATCTTGCCGCCGACGAAGGAGACCGGACCGAGTTTGTTGATGCCCAGCATCAAGGTCGGCGGCTCCGGCTCGACGATCATGTTGAGCGTGCCGCCGCGGACCGGTTCGGCGGCACGAAGTGTGGTCGCGGGAAAGATGGCGGCCCCGGCCGTGATGAGGCCGAGCGTTCTGC